>NZ_JBPCUJ010000131.1:0-10014 GCF_051011215.1 Lutimonas sp. | reverse complement strand
TCGTTGTTTTCTAAGACTATGCCTGATTTTCTTGAGAGTCGATCAAAATCTGACCTCTGTAATAAAGCTTTCCTTCATGCCAATGAGCACGGTGGTATAAATGAGCTTCGCCAGTAGTAGGATCTTTTGCAATTTGAGGAGCTGTAGCTTTAAAATGAGTTCTTCTTTTATCTCTTCTTGACTTCGACGTTTTTCTTTTAGGATGTGCCATCTCTACTTATTTTTATCTATTAGTAATTTTTTCAAATCTTCCCATCGAGGGTCGATTTCATCTGTTTCCTTATTTTTATCCGGACTTAACTCTTCTAATTTATTCAGTATATCCGATTTTAATGAGCCGTCTTCGATGCCTGGATGAATTTTCTTTAAAGGAACAGTCAGCGCAATCATCTCATATATATATTGTGAAACATCCAACTGATGTTCGCCATGAGGTAAAATCAATACCTCCTCGTTTTCATCATTATATGTATCACCAAACTTTACAACCAGATCAAGACTACCATCAAGTGGGAGCTCAAAAGGTTCATTTGTAACATCACAAGCAACTGTCGCCATTCCTTTATTCTCAAAATGCAATTCTAACAAGGTGCTCTTTTTTACAAAATCAAGAGTAACTGAAAAATCTGCATCTAAAAATTCATCGAATGAATAGGACTCAAAGAACTGTTTATCAATTTTATATTCAAACCTGTGTTTTCCTTCTTTTAATCCAAAAAACGACAACACAAAATCATTTGACAATTTCATCTGAACATAAATTTGAGCGCGCAAAGATAGAAAAAAATTAAGTATTTAAAAACTATTTATTTAGAATATTGCTTTTTCTTCTCTTTCTGTATTTCCAATTTATTCTCTGAAAGGTTTTTATAGGTCTCCCTTGCCTTAAACAAATTGATTCCCATGAATATAGCCTCCTTAAAAGAACTGAAATCTGCCTTGGATTTTCCTGCTATTTCAAAGGCTGTTCCGTGGTCTGGAGAAGTTCTGATACCATCCAAACCGGCCGTGAAATTCACACCTTTTCCAAAGGCTAATGTCTTAAAAGGTGCCAGGCCCTGATCGTGATACATGGCCAAAACACCATCAAAACTATTGTAATTACCACTTCCAAAGAAACTATCTGCAGCATAAGGACCATATACCAGCCTTCCACTTTTCTGAATTTCCGCTATAGTCGGCCTAACAATTTCATCATCTTCAGTTCCTATAACTCCCTGATCTCCACAATGCGGATTCAAACCCAAAACAGCGATTCTAGGTTTGGATATGGCAAAATCCTCCACCAAAGATGTATACATAATATCTACCTTCTTTTTAATCAAGTCAGCGTTAATTGCCTCAGACACCTTACTAACAGGTATATGTCCCGTAATAAGTCCTACTCTTAAAGAACCTGAGCAAAGAATCATCAGGGCTTCGCCCTTTAATTTGCTTTCCAAAAATTCGGTATGACCATTGAAGGCAAAAGATTCCGATTGAATATTGTTCTTGTCAATTGGTGCAGTAACCAATATATCAACATCGCCTTTCTGAAGTGCTTCCGTAGCATGTTCCAAGGATTGTAAAGCATATTTACCCGATATTTCCGAAGGATTACCCAAATCAAGATCAATCATTTCCTTCCATACATTCAACAAATTGAGCTTCTGAGGCACTATTTTTTTAAGGCTGTCTATGCCATGAATTCCGGTATTTACATGCAGGGCTTTTTTATGGTAACTTATCACCTTCGAAGAAGCAAATACCACCGGAGTACAAAAGTCCAGCATCCTGTTGTCTTCAAACGATTTTAAAACTATTTCAATCCCAATCCCATTCAAATCTCCAACGGAAATACCAACTTTTATTTTATCCTTTTTTTTCATCCAACTCTGTAATTATGCTTAATTTTGACTGGTAATTTGATTTTACCAACACGCAAATTTAATCATTAATTTTAGAACATGTTTACAGGAATAATAGAAGAATTAGGAGAGGTCATCGAATTGAAGCATGAACTTGAAAATCTACACATAACCGTTACAAGTGAAATATCAAAAGAGCTGAAAATTGATCAGAGCCTGGCTCATAACGGTGTTTGCCTTACAGTAGTTTCTTTGGGTGATTCAACCCATACCATCACAGCAATTAAAGAAACCATTGACAAATCAAGCATTGGGAAATTAAAGATAGGTGACAAAGTGAACCTTGAACGGGCCATGCAATTAGGCGCCCGACTGGACGGTCATATAGTACAAGGTCATGTTGACCAGATCGCACATTGCACGAATGTAGTATCTTCAGAGGGAAGCTGGGTCTATACATTTGAATACGACAACAGCTACAATAACCTCACGATAGAAAAAGGTTCCATCACAGTAAACGGGGTCAGTTTAACAGTTGTAAATTCGCAGGAAAATTCTTTCAGTGTGGCTATCATACCTTACACGTATGAAAATACCAATTTTCACCAGATCAAAATTAATGATACAGTGAATTTAGAATTTGATGTAATAGGAAAATATGTGGCTAGATTACTTGTAAGGTAATTAGCTTTTGGAATGATCGTAAATCTTCTTTACAGCGTATCCTACACCTACAGCAAGTAAACCAATTAAACCTCCATCAATAGGTAAACCCGGTGGTGGTGGTGGTGGACCTTGAGCAACCACGATGTCAGTCCCAATAATAAAAGCAAACAGAAGTATCGCTTTAAAGTATTTATTTGCCATATAAAATTACCCTTTTTTAGATTGTTATAACGTAACTAAACCTAATTTGTTGCAAATATATGAAAACGATTAAAAAATATATCAACAACTAATAATTAATTTAACATTAATTTATTTTATTACTGAAATGTCAACAACAAATTTAGAAACTAACTATAAAATTAACATTTTTAAGAATGAAAAAAAAAGAATAATGAAAAAAATATTTTTTTTTTCTGGTTCTTAAATTGAATAGAATGGTAAAAAAAAAAGTCTAAAAAATGAATTTTAGACTTTTTTAAGTGGACCCACTAGGGCTCGAACCTAGGACCACCTGATTATGAGTCAGGTGCTCTAACCAACTGAGCTATGGGTCCAAAATTGGAGTGCAATATTACTATTTTTTTACATTCTGTACAATAATTATCTTTGAATAATTATATTTGAAATTCATAAAGTAAATTTTAATAAATGCTACGACATCTTTTCTGCACCGTCTGTTTTATCTTATTCTCTGCTGCTGTATTTGCACAAGAAAAAGATACGATTCAAAATAATTCAAATTATGAATTTCTGTCTGAAAAGAATGAAACAACCCAGACGACGCAAGCGACAAAACCAAAAAAGCAAACATATCAATTTCAACGAAGTTGGAGTTTTGGTGGTAATATTGGCCTTTCCTTCTGGAATGGAGGAACGGATATATTAATTGCTCCAAAGGCGTATTATAATTTGTCTCCAAAATTTTTAACCGGATTTGGACTTACCTACATTTATTCGAGTCAGGAAGATGATTTTGCTAAATACAGTCAAAATTCTTTTGGGCCCAGTGTAATGATAGCTGTAAGACCTGTTCCCATGCTGCAGTTATCTGCTGAATATGAAGGTTTGCAAACCAATGGAAGTACGGATTTTAAATTTGCGGACCGAGCAGATACAGACTATTCCTATTGGAACAACGCCCTCTATTTAGGTGCCTCTTTTGTATCCAGAAATGTATCCTTTGGAGTTCGTTACGACTTATTATATGACTCTACCAGAAGCGTATATAGTTCGGCCTGGTCACCGGTTATCGGGTTTTATTTCTAAAGGACACTTTTAACCATTCTCTTTGAAGTACCAGAAATGCAACTTTTTCAGCGATTCGTTCCGGATCTATATCATCAATTTCTCTTAGAGTACGCTCTGTGACATCCACCCTATAGAGAAAGCTCACATAGGCTCCAAAGTCCTTTGTCATTAATTCCATAAGGAAGCGATGAACTTGCCTTAAAAGCACTGAAATATCAAGTGTGCTTTTGATCTGCTGATGTATTCCCGAAAGATGAGCATCCTTATTAAACTGGTCGATTAATTCGGTTAATAATTGTTCAGATTCTATCTGACTTAGCAAGGTTAAGCCATCTTTAGGTTTCATAAGATCATGTTTTCCGGTTCATCAAAGCCATTCCAAAATCTTTAAATACCTGCTTTTTGGCATCTTGAATGGTTAATGAATCAATATCCTGTATTGCTTTTAAGGTGTATTCTTCAATGGACGACAACAATAATTCATGTAAACCATACTTCATGAACAGTTGTTTTACCCGCTCTATTTTGGTTTCACTATCTTTTTCCTGTCCATAAAGTCGAAGTAGTTCTTCCCTATCTGTTTCATTAGCCAGCTCAAGGGCTTTGATGTACAGGAATGTTTTCTTTCCTTCTAAAATATCTCCGCCAATCTTCTTCCCGAAATCCACCGTTCCGAAAGTGTCTAAATAATCATCCTGAAGCTGGAAGGCAATGCCCAAATTTAACCCAAATCCGTATATTTTATCCTGATCTATTGGCGGGCTATGGCTGATGATCGCCCCCATTTTTAAAGAAGCTCCCACCAAAACTGCCGTTTTGAAACTAATCATTTGAATATAGCTTTCTAAGGGGACTTCCGTCATTTCCTCAAAATCAACATCAAGTTGTTGTCCTTCACAAACTTCCAATGCCGTTTTATTATACAAAGAAATAAGTGCTTTAAAGGTTTCTCCTGAGTAGTTTTCTAAT
This sequence comes from Lutimonas sp., assembly GCF_051011215.1. Classification (NCBI taxonomy): domain Bacteria; kingdom Pseudomonadati; phylum Bacteroidota; class Flavobacteriia; order Flavobacteriales; family Flavobacteriaceae; genus Lutimonas; species Lutimonas sp. The sequence continues at coordinate 5,281 of NZ_JBPCUJ010000131.1, read as the reverse complement.
CGTTGATTTGACATGATCATCAATGCATCTCCGGATAGAATACCTGTGTTCAAATCCCATTTTTTATGTACCGTTTGATGCCCTCTTCTCAGGTCTGCCCGATCCATAATATCATCGTGAATCAGAGTGAAATTATGAAACATTTCCACCGACAAGGCTGCTTCCATCGCCTTCATATAATCACCTCCAAAAAGATCACAACTCATCAAAACAAGTACCGGCCTCATTCTTTTTCCTCCAAGCCCCATGATATAATCAACGGGCGTATACAGGTTTTTTGGCTCTTTTTCAATCTGTAATTCGTTTAAATAGTTCAAAAAAGCACTGCGGTACATCTCCATAATATGAATTCAATTTTGGGTAAAAATAATTAAACTTAAAGAATCACAAGGCCTCAAAAGTCTGAAATTAATGAATTCTTTATTCGATCTTCTTTTTCGGTAACATTTCCAAAACTTTTACGACTTAATAGTATGTTATGCTATTGTAAACTTTGGAAACTTTTTTTGTGTTTAAAGTTTCCTTTGTTATATTTGCAGACTCATGAAAGAAAAAATTTTACATAAAGCATCGGAAATGTTTTTAAACCTTGGGTTTAAAAGTGTGACTATGGATGACATAGCGTCGGAACTTGGCATGTCGAAAAAGACAATATACAGCCACTTCCCTACCAAGCTCAAATTGGTTCAGGCAACAACATTTTTTGTAATGGATAATGTGAATGCTGCCATATGCAAAATCTGCTCTGGAGATCTCAATCCAATTGATGAGGTTTTTACGATTAAATCTGTAATCAATAACCAGCTGAAAAATGAAAAGTCATCTCCTCATTATCAACTTCAAAAATACTATCCAAAAATTTTCAAGCAACTCAAAGACAAGCAATTTGAATCCGTGAATGAATGTGTTGTTGAAAATCTTAACAGGGGTATTAAAGAAGGGTATTATAGAAAAGAAATCAAAATAGACCTCATCACAAGATTCTACTTTAGTGGAAATATGAGCCTTACAAATAGGGAATTATTCCCCTTAAACAAATATGGTATGACTGCGTTAAAAGATGCTTTTTTAGAATACCATATTAGAGCCATTGCCACTGAAAAAGGATTGAAAACATTAATAAACCTACTGGAAAAATGAACAAAATAGTAACTTTTATAGTCTTGATCATAGGCAGCTATGCATTGAAAGCACAGGAAGAAACGTATTCTTTTACCCTCGACGAAGCTGTTCAATATGCCTTGGTACATAATTATACCGTTAGAAATGCTGCATTGGATATAGATGCCGCGGAAAAACAAAAATGGGAAGCAACCTCTTTTGGACTGCCTCAAATAGATGCTGGTATCGATTATCAAAACTGGCTAAAACAGCAAGTAACATTTATACCGTCGGAGGTCATAGGTGGTGACCCGGGAGAATTCACCCCTGTAGTCTTTGGTACAAAACAGAACATGAATGCCACCGTTACCATGAATCAATTAATTTTTGATGGCTCCTATTTAGTTGGATTACAATCTGCCAAAACATTTTTGATGATTTCGAATTTAGCCAAAGAAAAAACAGATCAAACTATTCGAGAGGCGGTAATAAATGCCTATGGGAATGTTGTTGTAGCGCAGGAAACGCTTGAAATCCTTTACAGTAATAAAGCCATTCTGGAAAAAAACTTAAATGAAACCCGAATTTTATTGGAAAACGGATTTGCAGAAGAACAAGATTTTCAACAACAACAGATTACCTTGTCCAGTATTGACAATGAGATTAACCGATCTTCAAGACTTGAATCAATTTCCAGACAGGCCTTAAACCTTACTTTAGGCATCCCTATAGAAAAAGAAGTTGTACTCACAGAGAATCTCGAAAATCTTGCTATGCAAAGTGCAGATCTTCAGATACTGCAAGAAGATTTTGAACTTGAGAATCATGTTGATTTCAGAATTGCTGATAACCAGGTTTTATCGGATGAACTATTAGTGAAATATGAAAAAAGTAAAAGTATTCCTTCCATCAATGCCTTCGTGAATTACAGCACTTTTCAATATGGAGACAATCTGGTCTTTTTTGAAAATATCGATGATAACTGGTTTGATTCTTCCTTATTTGGAATTAGCATGAAAATACCGGTTTTCAGTAGTTTACAAAGGAGTTCAAGGACGCAGCAGGCAAAAATTAACCTGATGCAATCAGAAATAGAAAAAAATGAAATTTCCGAAAACCTCAAGCTGCAGGTGAATACGGCTAAAAACAAATACCAGTTTTCACTGGATCAGTTTCAAACCTCAAAAAAGAATCTTGCCCTGGCAGAAAGTATTGCTGAAAAGGAGCAAATAAAGTTTTTTGAAGGACTGAGCACAAGTATTGACTTGACAAATACGCAGAATCAGTTGTTCGGAACCCAACAGGATTATATTCAATCCATTTTACAAATAATCCAAACTAAAGTAGAATTAGAAAATGCACTTAACCTCTTTTAACATGAAAAATATAGTTACCCTAATCACCCTCAGCTTTATTCTTGCTTCCTGCGGGAGCGGAGACAAGAAAAGCGTAGAGGACTTAATCGACTCACAAAATCTGGAAGCCATTCGCGCCAAGAAAACGGAATTGGTCAGTCAGCAAAACCTGATCAAGCAGGAAATAAAAAAGCTGGATATTGTGATCGCCCAACTGGACGATAATACAAAAATTCCTCTGATAACCACATTTAAGCTTGAAAATTCAGACTTTAAACATTTTCTTGAATTACAAGGAAATGTAACCACGAAAAATCTCTTAACCATTTATCCTGAATTTTCAGGAGTACTTACCAATGTGTATGTCATTGAGGGACAAAAAGTTCAAAAAGGACAAGTGTTGGCTAAAATTGACGACGGAGGATTGAGCCAGCAATTGTCTCAGTTAAAAATACAGGAAGAACTGGCTAAAACAACCTTTGAAAGACAACAAAGACTTTGGGATCAGAAAATCGGAAGTGAAATGCAGTACTTGCAGGCGAAGTCAAATTACGAAGCCCAAAATCAAGCCATTGCTCAGTTAGAACAACAAGTTGCCAAAACAGTTGTGAAAGCCCCGTTTTCAGGTACCATAGATGATATTTTCACGGAACAGGGAAGTGTCGTGATGCCTGGCCAGTCTCAATTAATGAGAATTGTAAATTTAAGCAACATGTATATTGAAACTGATGTCCCTGAAAAATATGTTTCGAATATAACAAAAGGTAAAAACGTTGAAGTTGAGTTTCCGGTACTTGGAAAAAAGATTGATTCTAAAGTAAGACAGGTAGGTGACTTTATCAATCCTAATAACAGAACCTTTAAGGTTGAAATTTCAATTCCAAATAAAGAGAAATCAATCAAACCCAACCTTACCGCTAAGTTAAGAATCAATGACTATTCAAATGAAAGCGCCTTATTGATACCACAGGGAATTATTTCTGAGAATGCCAGTGGTGAGCAATATATCTATATAGTGAAGGATAAGATCAAAGACGGCCAGGCGACGGCAGAAAAAATGATTATAGAAACAGGCCTCACACAAGGAGATTATATTGAAGTAATCAAGGGGCTGGAAGTAGGAAATGAAATCATTCAGGAAGGCGCGCGAAGTGTGAATGACGGTCAAAAAGTAAAAATAATCAATCAAGACTCATAAGCATGGTGAAGCAAAAAAAAGTGCTCGATAAAGAGTTCGGTTTATCATCTTGGGCCATCAATAACAAAACAACCATTTATGTGGTTATTTTGATCATTTTGTTTTCAGGACTTTCTTCGTACAATAGTATGCCGAAGGAAAATTTCCCTGAAATAAAGGAAACTAAGATTTACGTCAGTTCTCTATATCCGGGAAACACAGCAGAAGATGTTGAAAAACTGCTAACGGATCCTTTAGAAGAAAAACTGAAGACGGTTAGCAACGTTGTTGAAATTACCTCAACGTCGCAGGAAGATTATTCCATGGTCATTGTCGAATTTGACGAAAACATATCCGTAGACGAGGCGAAGCAAAAGGTCAAAGATGAAATTGATTCGGAAACATCAGGTGAAGACTGGCCAACCTTTAATGGTGCCAAGGTAGAACCCAATGTATTTGAATTGAACCTGTCTGAAGAAATGCCGATTTTGAATATTAACATCTCTGGAGACTATCCGGTAGAGAAATTAAAAAAATTCGCAGAATATTTAGAAGATGAAATTGAAGGTTTATCAGAAATCAAGCAAGTTGATATTCGTGGAGCCCAGGAAAAAGAGGTTGAAATTGCGGTAGACATTTATAAGATGATGGCTGCTAAAGTGAGTTTCGATGACGTGATCAATGCGGTTAATGGCGGAAATATCACCATGTCTGCAGGGAACCTGGTCACAAGCGGTCAGCGAAGAACCATTCGAATTATAGGAGAAATTGACCATCCGTCTGAACTTGACAATTTTGTGGTAAAATCTGAGAATAACAGTCCGATTTACTTAAAAAATATTGCAGAAGTCTCTTTTCAGGAAAAAGAAAAAACGACCTATGCCAGAGCCTTTGGTGAAGTTGTAGTGATGCTGGATGTGAAGAAAAGGGCTGGAAAGAATATGGTGGCAGCTGCCGAAAAAGTGCAGGCCATTGTAAAGGACGCCAGAATCAATGAATTTCCCAGCGATCTGGAAATTAGCATTACCAATGACCAATCTTCAAAAACTATTGGACAGGTTGATGATTTGGTCAACAACATCGTTTTCGGGATCATTTTGGTGGTCACGGTTCTCATGTTCTTCCTTGGATTCAGAAACGCTCTATTTGTTGGTTTTGCCATTCCGATGTCTATGTTATTATCACTGATGATATTGGATGCCCTGGGCTATACTATGAATACTATGATCTTATTTGGATTGATTATGGGATTAGGTATGTTGGTTGATAACGGAATCGTTGTGGTTGAGAATGTTTACCGATTGATGGATGAAGAGGGCATGACTAAAAAAGAAGCAGCTAAAAAAGGAATTAGCGAGATTGCCTTTCCTATTATCATATCTACCGCCACGACCATTGCTGCCTTTATACCACTTGGCTTATGGCCGGGTGTGATGGGTGAATTTATGATTTACCTCCCCATTACTTTATCGGTTGTACTTGGTTCATCATTATTTGTTGCCATATTTTTCAACTCAGTGATGGTTTCTCAATTTATGAGTACGGAAGATAAAGACATGTCTCGCAAGAGTATTTTCAGAATCACCGGTATACTGACCATTTTTGGCCTACTTATATTTTTTATCGGGGGGTCTTATAAAATATTCGG
>NZ_JBPCUJ010000130.1:0-2762 GCF_051011215.1 Lutimonas sp. | reverse complement strand
AGAAACTGGTATGTCTAAGTAGTTCTCAGATAATTCTTTTTGTTTTCTTAAGGCTGTATTTAGCACAAAGTCAGTAACCAAATTGATTAGTCGATTTTTTTCCAAGTAAGGTATAAACACATCGGGTGGGACTATGCCATAGCGAGGGTTTTCCCAACGAATTAATGCTTCCATGCCAATAGGCATTCCGCTATTTACATCAACTTGTGGCTGATACATGAGAAAAAATTCGCTGTTATTAAGTGCTGTTTCAAGCTTAGATTTTATCTCAAATGATTTGTCGTCCGATCCTTCTTTTTCAGGCGACAAAATTTCATAAGACTTATGATTTTGCTCAGCCAGATCAAGTGCGATTTCGGCATTTTGTAAAAACTTTATGGCATCAATGTTTTTATCTTTGGCTAAAGCAATGCCAATTGAAATTTGTGAAAATATATCCTCACTTTGAATAACAAATTTCTGATTGCTAAATTGCACTAGCTTATTAGCAGCAAGTATGACGTGACCTTTATTTTTTATATTTCCCAGTAATATTGCAAATTTATCGCTTGTAAGGGGGTAAACGATATCTTTTTCTCTAGTATTATCAATTAACCAATCAAAAGCCCGGGAATAAAATTGATCACCTACATGATAATTGAAGTTGATATTAACTTCGTCTATAGCACTGATTTTAACGATAACAAGGGCTGGATATGACTGAGACGGTTCAGATTTTTTTAAAAAATCGAGAAGTACATTGAGAAAATCAATGTGTCCATCGTGACGGCGAATCGCAACCATTGCTATTTCTCAATTTTCTTCTATTAAGAAATATTCAGTTGGATCAATATCATAGCTACCAGGCTCTAGGCCTTTATTAATCCAAAGCGATTTTCTTTCCTCCAAACTGATTGTTACAAATTCATCTTTAAAATTTTTATTTTTATCTAAAATAATTATCACGTCTGGCTTTAGTTTTGAGGAACTGTTTTGTCTGACTACTACACCTACGGATTCATTATTAAGCTCTACAAGTGTGCCGGTGGGAAAGAAACCTATAGCTTGTATAAACTGCTCAACTAATTGCTTTTGAAAGAGCTTGTCAGAGAGTTGGTTAAATGCACGAAGACAATCATACGTAGACATTTGTTGCGCATATGGTCTTTGAGATGTCATAGCACCAAAGCTATCAACGATACCTGCAATCCTTCCAAACATTGGTATTGATTCACCGGCCAAACCCTTGGGATATCCAGTGCCGTCATGACGTTCATGGTGAGTTTCTAACATTGATCGAACAATTGGACTTACTTCAGCTGTTTGATTGAGTACTTCCAAACCGAAATCTACATGCTTTCGCATAAGGCTGGTTTCTGACTCAGTTAAAACTTCTGCTTTATTAAGTAACTCATCTGGTATCTTTGTCTTTCCGATATCAAGCAGCATCGCACCCAACCCAAGCATCTGGAGCTCTTGCTGATCGTATCCTAAATGGCGGCCTAGCAAAAAAGCATATATGGAGGATGAAACCGAGTGACGATAAATATAATCATCTTTTTGCTTCATCAAGGATAACCAAGTTATCGCGTCACTATTTCGTAAAACACTATCCATTAATGTTTTAGTTGACTTCTTCACGCTAGAAAGTTTTAATTTTCCACTTTTTTTCAGTTCACCCATTACATCGTGGATAATTTTATTAGATTCTGTTAAAGCTTTATTTGCATTTGGCAATTCATCTGTAAAACTAATTTTGTCTTTGTAGGATAAAATTGATGTATTAAAGCTATTTAAGAAATCTTCTTTTATTGATTCTGATTTTTCTTTTGATTGGTTTGATTCTACAGATTCCTTTTCCTCTATCTCTATTTGTTTTTCAACATCAATGTAGACATAAGAACAGTATTTTTTAATTGCATTAATATCACTTTTAGTTTTTACTGGAAAACCTTGCAAAATAAACGGAGTGTCTAACCATGGGCGATCCAATTTTGATACGAACATTCCAAGTTTTAGGTCTTTAATGGGTGTTTTAACTAATTCAATTTGCATATCACACAGTTTCTGTTGAAGTTAAATATAATTGCACCGTGCTCCAGGTGCTTATTGGCTGGTATGCCTAAAGATATATGGTCACGAAATCTATAACGGCAAATCATAGATAAAGTTCACTACTTAATTTTAAATTTATGACAAAAGGACAGTTAAATGCCTTTGAAAATGCAGGAATATTTTCAAAGTATGGGTTCTTATTAAAGTTATAATATATCCGGCCGATAAACTGCTTAGGTGAATTACATCAAATTTCTTGATGAACACTATGGAGTGCGAGTACCAACTTTACGATAATTAAAAAATGTTTTGAATGACCGCTATTGGCCGAAAGCAGACATTTAATAAGGGCGTTTATTACTAAAACCATAGTAAAAGTGTCAAGAAAATGACATTTAAAAGTCGTGACTGCAAACGACATACATTTCATAGGTTATCTACCCTCGTTTGTCCTAATTACCCTGATGGGTAATTGTTGCAAAATTAAACAAAAGTAGAATTATCTACTATGACAAACTTAAAAGTACGCGCTCTTGTGATTATTTCATTTATGGCATTGGTGCTAACTATTGTCGTTATGCCTGCGAAATTCCATCAAGGGTTCAATCAGAATGATATATATGAGATGTCAGAGCCTTTTTCTTCTGGCTCTCTATTAATGTATTAATCATTAGAAACATTTCCACACGACTCTTAGTTCGTATTGAGATATTCAACGAATGTCTGCT
>NZ_JBPCUJ010000129.1:0-4615 GCF_051011215.1 Lutimonas sp. | reverse complement strand
GCGTATTCCCTTTTGGAGTGATGACTGCTTCATACCATTTCTGTTTTTTAGCAGCGAAAATTTTCCCTTTCCAATTATTGCCTTCTTCTTTTAAATCCCTCAAGATCACTTTTCCAATTTGGGCTTTGGGATTGTCTGATGACTTTATATTACCTGTGATTAGACTTTCTGATTCTGATATTTCAATTTTTGTATTGTCTTCACCTGTATTCCAGGTGCCATTTAGTTGTGATTGTCCAAAAACTGAAAATGAACAAAGTGTTACGACTATTAAAATTAGATTTTTCATATTTATTTTTTTGATGTGAAATAAGTTAAAGATGTTAATAAACAAATTGCAAAGTAGCCAAACATCATATACTGACCATTAAAATCTGATTGCATTTGAACGCCCTGTGTTTTAAGCCCAATGATCCCCACTAAGTACCCCAAAGGAATAATAAGTAAGATGTATGGGGCTATGTGTTTGGCTTTCCAAACTATAATTAGGTAGATGAATGCCGTTAGAAAATTTGACATCCCAAACACGCCTAAAAGATATAAGGTATCAGGGTGAGGATCTATTTTTGCAATGTTGTCAGCTGCATAATTTATATTAAACGTGTGCATGTACCCACGTATGATATCGGCAATAGCAATCACAGTCAATACAATCGCATTAATTTTTAGAGTTAAGGATCTGTTAAGCATTCTTTTTAGTCTTTTGAAGGGATAGAACAAGCATTATCAGCGCTAAAGGAATCATGATGTAATTACCAACACCTCCAGGAGCAGTACCGTCCAAGATAATTGGCTTGTACATCGTAAGTAAAAGTCTACCGGTGTATTCTATAAAAATGAATAAATACATCAATGGAATTAGACTTTTATACCTCCAGAGGACGATGGCATATAAAACTCCAAAAAGCAATTGGGTAAGCCCCCATTCTGCAAAAATGTGAATAACAACATTGGCAGCTTCAACAGAATAGCTGTCCAATGGAATTGTTGCAATACTTTGAGCACCTCCATCAGGAGCAAACATATGTACAAGTGACCTTCCTATTGTAACCGTTGTTAATAAATAAAAGAGGTAAAGAGGGAGTTTATTACCGTTATATGAATTGTCTATTGTTTTCGGAAATATCATTTTTTTTATGAAAATTGATTGAGTACAAATGTAGAGCAGGAATTAGCTAATGACACTCAACAAATGTTGAGAATTTGGGAGTTGTTAGCTGGCTACTTGCCTGTTGGATTTACGCCAATAAATAAAACCAACTATTAGGAGTAAGAAGACTATAAAGTATGGGCCTATTGATTTTAGTAAGGCTATAATAGATTTTTTTCCAACCTCTTTTTGCGCATGATAGCCATTCGGCATCGAAATCACACCAACTTCTGCTTCATAATCCTGATATTCGGATAGCATTTTTTGAAAAAGAACCGCATTCGATGAAGCAATATCATTTGTCTCACCAGGGTCAGCAGATAAATCATACATATGCCAACTGTTATCTCCAATTGGTATATTGTTTTTTACAATTTTATAGTTATTAAAGAAATAAGCTGAGCTATTGGCTACTTCCAAACCAACACCTTCATCATTTGCATAGACAGAAACATTTGTGTCGAGTATATGCGGTAGTATGCTTTTTCCGGTAATAGGTGCATAGCCCTCATTTGCGGAAGTACTAAGCCCTGCCAAATCGTAAATAGTAGGCGCAATGTCAGTAAAAAAGCAAAATTCGTTTGACTGAATTTTACTGGGTAGCTTAGTCCCTTTAATGATCAAAGGCACACGCAATCCACCTTCACCAGTGTAATACTTAAAGTAAGAAAATGGGGATGCTACTGCATTGGCAAACTCAGGTCCTAACGATCCATAATACCCTTTACTGCCATATTTTTCAAGGTTGCGATGATAGCCTTGAGTTTTAGCCCATAGCTCCATCGGTTGATAGTCGGCACCATCTGGGCCATTATCAGAAGTTACAATGAAAATTGTATTCTCAATGAGTCCTTCTTGCGTCAGATAGTTGATATATCTACCTATGTGGAAATCCATAGCTTCAAGCATAGCGGCCGTTACAGACATATCGGTTATATAAACATTTTGTTCTTTCTTAGTGAGTCCGTCCCATTTTCTAAATGGATGATAATCGTTATTCAATTCAGCATTGAAGGGAATAAACCCTAATTGTTTTGCCTTTTCGAATCGTTTTTCACGCATTTTATCCCAACCATTCTTGTAAATAGGTTTATACTTTTCTACCAATTCAAATGGAGCTTGAATAGGGGTGTGGATGGCCTGAAAAGCGATATAGGAGAAAAACGGTTGATCTTTGTTTTGCTCTTCTTTGTGAAAAGAAATGGTTTTATCGATGTATGTTTTAGATGAATAAAAGTCTTCTGGCAAATCAACAGGACTTCCATCAGCATACCACTGAGCAGTAGCTTTCATGGGTAAATACCCTTTTGCTTCATAATTGTCTGCCCCTGAAGCTCCTAAAATAAATGAACGATCGAACCCTCTTTTGATGGGTAGGGTCTTTTGATCATGTCCTAAATGCCATTTTCCCGTCACATAGGTATTATAATCAGCTTCCTTTAAGCGTGTTGCTATGGTTTGGACACGGTCGTTCAATACGCCTCCATACCCCGGTTTTCCCTGGAACTTTTTTGGCAGCATTTCTGGTAAATTCGCCACACCGGCCAAATGACAATCTGAACCTGTCATTAACATCGCTCTGGAGGGTGCACAAACTGGAGAGGCATGCATGTTGGTAAACATCATTCCTTCCTTTGCCAATTGGTCGATGTTGGGTGTTTTTGCCTCGCCTCCAAAAGCACCAAAGTCCATTAAACCCGAATCATCCACCAGAATTAAAACAATGTTTGGTTTTCTTTCGATAGAATCAGCTTGACTGTAAGCTGACGCATACGCACCAACAAGAAGGCAAATGGATAGAAAAACCTTATTAAACTGCAACATGAGAGTTACTTTTTCTCACTTAGAGTTTTCATAATCAACTGTGAGGTCTCATGCCCTGAGTTTTGATTCTGACCGGTAACAAAGCGCTTTTCTTCATCAATAACAGTCAATGTAGCGAAGAAATCGTTGGTTTTGTGATTGGCCTGATAATTGGCCCCAGCTTTTTTCAATTCAGGTTCCGGATGCTTAGGCGTAAACGAAATATCCAATTGCTCCAATTGCTTCATAGTGACACCGGTCATGGTTCTGCCTTCAATTAAATAGTTCCCCACAGTGTCTTTGGCCTCAGTAAAAGCTAAGGCGCCATGACAAACACTACCATAAATAACGTCTGAATTGTAATAGGCATCAGAAACTTTTTCAGCTAAGATTTCGGATTGGGCCATGTCATAAGCAGCGCCCCAGCCACCAGCAAAGAACACGACATCGTATTGTTTAAAATTTACGTCACCTAAAGGGATTGAATTTTTAACTTTCGCTTGGAAAATTTCATCTTTTAAATACCGCTTATCAGATTCTGTTTTTATAAAGTATATAAATGATTGTGGGTCAACTGGGATTTCACCACCCTTAATGCTTGCCACATCTATTTGCATATTGGCATCTAAAAACTCGTAGTATGGAATAGTCATTTCAGAAGCAAACACACCGGTTGGATCACCTGTTGTTTCCCCAGGTTTATTGAGCACTCCGTGGCTGGTAGTTACTATTAGTGCTCTATTGCCTTCTAGGTTGTATTGTTTACTGTCAAAGTCAGGATGGAGTCCTAATGATTTCACTATGGTTGGTGCCAAAATAGCGACGCCAATTACTAAAATTGTTATACCTCCCAACACGTATGCTATTATTCTTTTCAAGTTCATCTTTAAAAGATTTTAGATTAGTGCAAAGATAAAGGTTGGATCCGGTAAAGCCTTTCAACAAATGTTGAGAAATCAATTAGCTGTGAATTATTTATTATTTCTTACTCGACTTAACTGAGTTGGCGTAATCCCTATCATAGAAGCAATAAAGCGGAGTGGGAATTTTTTCAAAAGATTAGGATGTTGCTCTATAATAAACTCATAACGTTCTTTGGCTGAACCTGTCAAAAATAACAGTTGTTGTTTGCCAATTTCACTCATTTGCTGAGCTAAAAATTTGCGAACAACAATGTTTAAAGTAAGGTTGCTTTCCAATAGGCTTTGAAAATCAGTTATATTGGCTACCAGAAGAGATAGGTCTTCTAAACACTCAATACCTAAAGGGGAAGGGTCGTTATTTTGTAGTATGTAAGGATCAGCTATAAAGGAATTTTCTTCGCGTATTCTGGCTGTGACTTCTTCTCCATTGTCCTTGAAAATTACTATTCTTATGGCTCCCTTAACCAAGAAACCAATCTCCTTTCCGGTTTTAAAGGGTTCTTTAAAGTAATCGCCTTTTTTGAACTCTCTGATCTTGAAAATTGAAAGAATATCCTGAATCTCGTCTTCTTTGGGAGAAGAAACTTGTTTAATCAGGTAGTGTCTTAGATGTTTTTCCATTTAATTGTAGCTAACGGTCTACTGCATGAGTAGTGTCGGATTAAAACGCAACTGCTTTTTAGATAGCAAGATACCTAATTAAATTCAATGGCGATTCGAGTCCCGTCCAGACCGCAAC
>NZ_JBPCUJ010000128.1:0-16663 GCF_051011215.1 Lutimonas sp. | reverse complement strand
CTTTTGAATAAATTAAATTCCTGCTATTGCCTTCTTCTGTCACCAAAATACTGTTTTTAGTATTGATACTTCTGCTATTGGTGTCATGCAATAGTATTAAATATGTGCAAGAAAACGAAAATTTGCTGAAAGAAAATGTCATATTGGTCAACGGTGAGAAGAATAAGGAATCAAAGATCAATAATTACCTGGCTCAAAAAGCCAATCGGCGTTCTTTAGGAATGCCACTCTCCTTGTATTTTTATAATTTTGGTAACCCTGATTTTGAAATGACATTTGACGAATGGATCGCAAATCATTCGAAGAAATATGATCGCTACGAAAGTGTTTTTTCTAAAAAGCAAACCTATGTGATTTATAATAACAAAAAGAGTGTAAATAATTGGTTCCTAAAAAAGGGTGAGGCGCCGGTTATTTTCGATGATTCCAAAGCGAGACGATCAGCCAGAACCTTAAAAGAGTATTTTATTTCTGTTGGTTTTTTTGAAGCAGAAGTCGATTATTCAATCAGACAGGTAGGCGAGAAAGAACTGGCTGTAGATTATAATGTAAGCACCAACAAACAATATTTCATTGATTCGGTGAGTGCCGAAATAGAGTCACCTGTTATTGACTCACTGTACCTTGCAAATAAAGAAAAGTCTTTTTTAAAACAAGGGAAACCATTTGTGTTTGAGGATTTTGAAAAAGAAGAATCAAGGCTGGTCACCTTGTTTCGAAATTCGGGAGTATATCATTTTAACAATTACAGCATGGGATTCTGGACAGACTCGATTAAAGAGTCTTATATGAAGGATGTGCTGTTAAAGATTCCGAATCGGACCATCAACCGAAATGATACAGTAATCAAGGAGCCTTATAAAGCACAAGTAGTCAAAAGAGTTAATATTTATACGGATTTTTCAATTAAGAATCGTGGAAAGAAAATTAAGGACTCCGTTAGTTTCAAAGGATACAACTTTTATAGTTTCGACAAGTTGAAGTTCAAACCGAAGTACCTGGTTAATTCATTATTTATCACACCTAATGGCTTGTATAAAGATTCTGAAAAATCACAAACGCAGAATTATATCAGAAATCTGCAAACTTTTTCTTCTTCGGTAGACATCGCCTACACAGAAAATGAGGATGAATCATTAACTGCCGATGTCTATTTAAATCCTCTTAAAAAATACGCATTGACAGTTGATCTGGATGCCACGACATCCAATATAAAGCCTTTCGGAATTCTAGGGAAGTTTTCATTCTTGGGGAGAAATATGTTTAAAGGTTCTGAGATCATGGAGTTGACCTTTCAGGGATCTTTCTTCAATTTGGCAAATGATGCCTCAAACAGCGATAATTTTTTTAATGGCTGGGAAGTATTGACGGGTGCTTCTTTGCGATTTCCAAGAATATTGTTTCCGATAAATACATCCAAGATCATACCCAAGTACATGGCGCCGACTACAAATTTTGATGCAAGTTTGAGTTTTCAAAAGAATGTGGGTCTTGACAGACAGACAACAACTGCAGGTATGGCTTATGATTGGAAAAGTTCCAAAAAAGTGGGTCACAGACTGGACCTTTTTAATGCGTCCTATATCAAGAATCAGAATATTGATAATTACTTCCCGATTTATGATTCTGAATACCGTAAATTAAATGATGTGGCCGAGTCGGTTTACGGCTTGAGTTTGCCCAATAACCAGGCCAGTAATAATGATATATTTATTGATTTTATCGATACTTTTTTAGAAGACCCTAGCAATGAAGTCAATTATCCGGATGAATATGATACGGTATCCGATGTAGATGAAAGAAGATCGATTTTGATAGAAAATTCATTTGTACCAATCATTGGCTATTCATTTATTTACAACACAAGGGAAAATGTAAATGATAATAACTTCTCGCATTTTACGGCCAGACTTGTCTCTTCAGGAACTTTTACAAACATTGTTTTTAGAAACGAAAATGAAATCGGTCAGAAAACATTTTTAGACGTTCCGGTTGCACAGTATTTTAAAGTCGAATTAGAATATAAAAAGTATTGGGAATTAAGGGATGAGAATATATTAGTCTTCAGGACATTTATAGGAGCTGCGATGCCATACGGAAATTCATCAAATGTACCGTTTAGTAGAAGTTATAGTGCCGGTGGTAGCAACGAGATGAGAGCTTGGAGAACTTTTGATTTGGGTCCTGGAGGGGAATTAAACAATTTGGAATACAAGGTTGGTACCTTTAAACTGGTCGGAAATATTGAATACAGATTTAAATTGACCAATAAATTTAACAGCGCTTTATTTATTGATGCGGGCAATATCTGGGATATTACTGATTCTAATCTGGTCACTGAAGAGGGGAAGTTTACAAGTTTAAGCTCCTTAAAAAACACAGCGGTAGGTTCAGGTTTTGGTCTCAGATATGATTTTGGTTTTCTGGTCTTCAGATTTGATATTGGTTTTAAGACTTACGAGCCTTATTTACCAAGAGACAACAAATGGTTTGTCAATTATAATTTTGGCAGTGCCGTCTACAATATTGGAATAAATTATCCTTTCTAATCATTAGAATTTCGTATTTTTGCTCACTAGTCATTTACACTAAAACCAAATAAAATGTCACAAAAAATCAAATCAGGAGTTGCTACCGGTGATACGGTGCAAGAAATCTTTCAATTAGCAAAAGAGAAAGGTTTTGCCTTGCCTGCAGCCAATGTTATCAGTTCAAGTACAATTAATGCTGTTTTAGAAGCAGCCAAAGAATTGAATGCCCCCGTAATTGTTCAATTTTCTAATGGAGGTGCTCAATTTAATGCAGGAAAAGGTCTGAGCAATGAAGGTCAAAAAGCTGCTATTGCTGGTGGTGTAGCAGGAGCAAAGCATGTGCATGTTATGGCAAAAGCCTATGATGTACCTGTAATTTTACACACTGATCATTGTGCCAAGAAATTACTTCCTTGGATTGATGGATTACTTGACGAAGGAGAAGCACATTATAAAGAACATGGCGTGCCATTGTTTAGCTCTCATATGATTGATCTTTCAGAAGAACCTATTGAAGAAAACATCGAAATATGCAAAACATATCTTGAGAGAATGGATAAAATGGGTATGACTCTTGAAATTGAACTGGGAATTACCGGTGGAGAAGAAGATGGTGTTGATAATACAGATGTGGACGTTTCTAAATTATATACGCAACCTGAAGAAGTAGCTTATGCTTATGAAGAATTACTTAAAGTGAGCCCACGTTTTACAATAGCGGCCTCTTTTGGAAATGTGCACGGTGTATACAAACCAGGAAATGTAAAACTGACTCCGAAAATTCTTGATAATTCTCAGAAATATATTGAAGAAAAATACAATACAGGTAAGAATCCTGTTGATTTTGTATTTCACGGTGGATCTGGTTCTTCGGTTGAAGAAATTAGAGAAGGAATAAGTTACGGCGTTATCAAAATGAATATTGATACTGACTTGCAATATGCTTATATGGCTGGAGTTAGAGATTATATGTCAGACAAGACAGATTATCTTCAAGGACAAATTGGAAATCCAACGGGGTCGGATTCTCCGAATAAAAAATTCTATGACCCAAGAGTATGGGTGAGAAAAGCAGAAGATTCTTTCATAGCCAGAATCAAACAAGCATTTGAAGACCTAAATAACGTAGATACGTTATAGTTAAATAGATGATTAAACGGAGTACTCTTTTGTAGGAAGTACTCCGTTTTTTTTATTACTTGCCAGATTAACTTAATTTTTATAATCTTTGTCACCTCTAACAATGACAATGTAAAATAAGCGTATATGAGTTCTTGGTTTAAAAGAAAGAATAAGGGGATTCAAACTCCGACAGACGAAAAGAAAGACACTCCCAAAGGATTGTGGTATAAAACTCCCAGTGGAAAAATCATTGATTCAGATGATTTAAAAACACATTTATATGTGAGCCCTGAAGATGGGTATCATGTGCGTATTGGAAGTGCTGAGTATTTTGAAATATTATTTGACGATAATAAATTCAAGGAGCTTGATGCCAAATTAACGGCCAAAGATCCTTTAAAATTTGTTGATACTAAAAAGTATACGGATCGTATCAAGGAAGCTCAAAAAAAGACAAACCTGAATGATGCTGTTAGAACAGCTGTGGGGAAATCGTTGGGTAAAAATATAGTTATTGCAGCCATGGATTTTAGTTTTATTGGCGGATCCATGGGAAGTGTGGTAGGAGAGAAGATCGCCAGAGCCATCGATTATTCAATTAAGAAAAAAATTCCTTTTTTAATGATATCTAAATCAGGGGGAGCAAGAATGCAGGAAGCATCTCTTTCTTTGATGCAATTGGTAAAGACTTCTGCCAAATTAGCTCAATTGGCTGAAGCGAAAATTCCTTATATCTCTTTATGTACTGATCCAACAACAGGAGGTACAACCGCATCCTATGCCATGTTAGGCGATATCAATATTGCTGAGCCGAATGCATTGATTGCATTTGCCGGACCAAGAGTTGTAAAAGATACGACCGGGAAAGACCTGCCTGATGGATTTCAACGTTCGGAATTCTTATTAGAGCATGGTTTTTTAGATAAGATCGTAAAGCGTAAAAATTTAAAAGAAGAAATTAATTTATATATTGATTTGATTCAGAATAATCCGATACGAAAGTAATTAGGATATACATTATAAAAAAAGCCTCCATCATTTGGAGGCTTTTTTTATGATTTATATAGTTACGACCTGCGTCTTTTTTTAAGTTCAATAATAGTTTCGATGTCTCCAATAGTAAGTGTTGCTAAATTATCACATTCGCCTTCTCCATAGTCGAGAATAGAAGCCTTATCATTTTTAGTAATCTCTAATTTCCCACTCACAATGTTTTTACAGAAAGCTTCACGTCTCAAAGCTTCAGTGATCAGAATTTTTTTGGTATTACCCTTTCTTCCCTTGATGCTGCTCTCTCCTGTAATTAAATAAACATTATCTGACCAGATTATATTATCTGACCCCTTGATCCATTCCCTCTTGCGATCTGATTGTATGGTACTGAATGATCCATCTTCCCATGAAATTTTAAGTTCCTTAGTTATAAGTGAATAGGCTGGTGTTTCCCCCATTTTTTTATAACGCGCTTTACTGACACTACCTTGTATCAACCTCTCATTAAAGGTGAAATTTTCAAAAGATTGAACAATCATTTTTTTATTCTTTTCCGATCCTTGAACAATAGATATTAAAATCTTGCCCGTAAGAATATTGTCAAATTCAGTTGTACAGCCATCGCCAAAATCCAGTACTATTTCTAAAACATTGTTTTGCAGGTTTGCTGATACAGAGGCACATTCTGGAATTTGATGAGGTGAAATATATAACTTCGAGTTGTTACTCTTTAAAAGATCAACCTGATCTATATCAAAGGAAAGGCTCTCAATCATAGCATCAAGATTCTCTTCAATAGATTCAATTTCTAAAATATCATCCGTTTCTGATTGAATAGTGTTTAAGGTTTCAGCATCTGAAATACTGTCATTTGTGTCGCAACTTAGAGTCAGAATCAACAGTAAAAGAGGTAATACAAAGAAATGTTTTAATAATGGGTACTTAGGTAGGTTCATAATTTAAAATTTAATGCCTAGTGTTATAACTTTCTAAAGCGGTTTTTATTATTCTTAGACCTTGAAACTATCAAAGGGTTTAATTCCTTGATAAAAAAGATGTTAAATAAAAAGTTGTCAATCAAAGAAACATTAGTATCTTTGCGGCCTATTTATGAAAATAGTACATAAAAATTATTAATTTAAACTTTAATGTTAGCATGTATTTAACTACAGAAAAAAAGAAGGAGATTTTCGCAAAACACGGAAAATCTGCAACAGACACAGGTTCTTCAGAAGGACAAATTGCTTTATTTACCCACCGTATTAATCATTTAACGGGTCATTTGAAAAACAATCGTAAAGATTTTAATACTCAGAGATCATTAGTGAAATTGGTTGGAAAACGTAGAGACCTTTTAAATTATTTGATAAAGACAGATATTACGAGATATCGTGCAATTGTCAAAGAATTAGGATTAAGAAAATAATTATTAGAGAGGCTTTATGCCTCTCTTTTATTTTTTATTATACAATAGGATTTAGACTAAAAGTTGTTTACTTTCGTTGTCTAATCCGAAACCCCATTCTTTGCGATAAAGAAATGGAAAACTAGAGTAATTCATTGGCAAACTATGACCTCGATTTCGGAGGCATGACAACACAACTACAAGTTTAACCATGAATTAACTTATTTACTTCTATGAAGTAAATTCTAAAGAAAAATTATGAAACCACAAGTTTTTAGAGAGGTCATTGACCTAGGAGACGGTAGAGAAATTTCTATTGAAACCGGAAAATTAGCAAAACAAGCGCATGGAACCGTTGTTGTGCAATCAGGAAAATGTATGTTATTATGTACAGTTGTTTCCAATTACAAACAAGCAGATGTAGATTTTTTACCTTTAACAGTAGACTATCGTGAAAAATTTGCTGCAGCGGGTCGTTACCCTGGAGGATTCTTCAAGAGAGAAGCCAGACCAAGTGACGGGGAAGTATTAACCATGCGTTTAGTAGACCGTGTTTTGCGTCCGTTGTTCCCAAAAGATTACCATGCTGAGACGCAGGTAATGATCCAATTAATGTCTCATGATGAAGATGTAATGCCTGAAGCAATGGCCGGTTTGGCAGCATCAGCAGCCATCCAGTTATCGGATTTTCCATTTGAATGTGCCATTTCTGAAGCAAGAGTTGGACGTGTGAATGGCGAATTCGTTATTAACCCTACCAGAGCTCAATTAGAAGAATCTGATATTGAAATGATGGTTGGAGCTTCTGCTGATTCAGTGATGATGGTAGAAGGTGAAATGGATGAAATTTCTGAGGAGGAAATGGCAGATGCCATCAAATTTGCTCATGAAGCTATTAAAGTTCAGATTGATGCTCAGTTGCGATTGGCTGAAGCCTTTGGTAAAAAAGAGGTGAGAGAATATGACGTTGCTGAGGTAAATGAAGAATTACAGAAAAGAATTCACGATTTAGCTTATGACAAATGTTATGCTGTTGCCAAGAAAGGAACTTCAAAAGTAGAGCGTACCAATGCATTTGCAGAAATTAAGGAAGAAGTGATAGCTTCTTTTACAGAAGAAGAAATTGAAGAATTTGGACACCTTGTTGGAGGATATTATGCCAAGGCAGAAAAAGAAGCAGTTCGTGAATTAACTTTAAGTGAAGGTTTACGTTTAGACGGTAGACAGACGGATGAAATCAGACCTATCTGGTGTGAAGTAGATTACTTACCATCAACACATGGTTCTTCGATTTTTTCTCGTGGAGAAACTCAGGCTTTGGCCACTGTAACTCTTGGAACTTCGAGAGATGCCAACAAAATAGATATGCCGTCCTACGAAGGTGAAGAAAATTTCTATTTGCATTATAACTTCCCTCCTTTTTGTACGGGAGAGGCGAGACCTTTAAGAGGAACTTCGCGAAGAGAAGTAGGTCACGGGAATCTAGCCCAACGCGGGTTAAAAGGAATGATTCCGGACGATTGTCCTTATACAGTACGTGTTGTATCAGAAGTATTAGAATCTAACGGTTCTTCTTCAATGGCAACTGTTTGTGCCGGTACAATGGCCATTATGGATGCAGGGGTGCAAATGAAGCGACCTGTCTCTGGTATTGCCATGGGATTAATTTCTGATGGTGACCGTTATGCGGTATTGTCTGATATTTTAGGTGATGAGGATCATTTAGGAGACATGGACTTTAAAGTAACAGGAACATCTGAAGGAATAACAGCATGTCAGATGGATATCAAGATTAAAGGATTGTCTTATGAGATCTTGGTCAATGCATTAAAACAAGCTCGTGAAGGGCGTCTTCATATCTTAGGAAAAATTACAGATACCATTTCTGCTCCTAATGAGACTGTGAAAGAACATGCACCAACAATGATCACAAGACGTATTCCTAATGAATTTATCGGAGCCTTAATTGGACCTGGTGGAAAAGTGATTCAGGAAATGCAAAAAGAAACAGGAACAACAATCGTGATCAACGAAGATCCTGTAACTGAAGAGGGTATTGTTGAAGTATTAGGTGTTGGTTCTGAAGGAATTGATGCAGTAATTGCAAAAATAGATTCTTTACTTTTCAAACCTGAAAAAGGAAGTGTTTATGAAGTGAAAGTAATTAAGATGCTAGACTTTGGAGCAGTTGTTGAATATACAGAAGCACCAGGAAACGAAGTGTTATTGCACGTAAGTGAATTGGCATGGGAACGTACGGAAAATGTGAGCGATGTTGTAAACATGGGTGATGTTTTTGACGTGAAGTACTTTGGGGTTGATCCAAGAACACGTAAAGAAAAAGTATCTCGTAAAGCTATTTTACCGAAACCGGAAGGTTTTGTAGAAAGACCACCAAGAGAAAGAAATGACAGAGGTGGACGTGATAATAGAGGCGGAAATCGCGATAAAAGAAGAGATGACAGAAGAAGAGATTAAGACTCTTTACTGATCAAATTAAGACCTCAAAATTAAGTTTTTGAGGTTTTTTTATAATGTTTTGTAACATTTAATGTCTTTCGTACGTATAAACTAATACACGACAAAACTTTTTAAACTAAAATTCCACTTATTTAATGAGACAACTAAAAATAACTAAGCAGGTTACGAATCGTGAAACTGCTTCTTTGGACAAGTATTTGCAAGAGATAGGAAAGGTTGATTTAATTACAGCCGACATGGAAGTTGAATTGGCACAAAGAATAAAAGCAGGAGATCAGATAGCCTTGGAAAAATTGACCAAAGCGAATTTACGATTTGTTGTTTCTGTGGCTAAACAATACCAGAACCAGGGACTTACTTTACCTGATTTAATAAACGAAGGAAATTTGGGATTGATAAAGGCAGCAAAAAGATTTGATGAAACAAGAGGTTTCAAGTTTATATCCTATGCCGTTTGGTGGATTAGACAATCAATTCTTCAAGCCTTGGCAGAACAATCAAGAATTGTGAGGCTTCCTTTGAACAAAATTGGTTCAATTAATAAAATCAATAAAACTTTTGCACGTTTAGAACAGGAGAATGAGCGTCCTCCGTCAGCGGAAGAGATCGCAAAAGAATTAGACATGACCGTGAGTGACGTAAAAGAATCAATGAAGAATTCCGGAAGACATGTCTCGATGGATGCACCTTTAATAGAAGGAGAAGATTCAAATTTATACGATGTTTTGAACTCTGGTGAATCACCAAATCCAGATAAAAGCTTATTGCACGAATCACTAAAAGTAGAAATCTTAAGAGCTTTAGAAACGCTAACACCAAGAGAGGCTGATGTTGTTAAGTTGTATTTTGGTTTGGGTGATGCACATCCAATGACCTTGGAAGAAATTGGAGAAACATTTGATTTGACTCGTGAAAGAGTGAGACAAATTAAGGAGAAGGCTATTAGAAGATTAAAACACACCTCGAGAAGTAAGATATTAAGAACATATCTTGGATAGAAATTGAAACAAATAGATTTAAAAAGCCTGCGATTTATCGCAGGCTTTTTATTTTTTATCTTAGTTTTGCAAATAAAATAATCCACATGTCACATATCATAGCACCTTCTATCCTGGCAGCAGATTTTGCCAATTTACAACGCGATATAGAAATGATCAATCAAAGTGAAGCAGATTGGTTTCACATTGATGTTATGGATGGCGTTTTTGTTCCGAATATTTCTTTTGGAATGCCGGTAATAGCTGCCATTACTAAGCACGCGGCAAAAACGATGGATGTGCACTTAATGATTGTGGACCCTGACAGATTCATAAAAGATTTTAAAAAAGCAGGAGCGGATATTCTTACCGTTCATTACGAGGCCTGTAAGCATTTGCATAGAACTGTACAGGCCATCAAACAAGAAGGAATGCAGGCTGGAGTATCGTTGAATCCACATACCCCGGTATCTGTCCTGGAAGATATTATTGGAGACCTGGACCTTGTGTTACTTATGAGTGTGAATCCTGGATTTGGTGGACAGAGCTTTATAGAAAACACCTATAAAAAAATAAGCCAGTTGAAAGACCTTATTGAAAAATCCGGTTCTAAGGCAATTATTGAAATTGATGGTGGAGTGAATGATAAAAATGCCTCTAAGTTGCTGGCAGCAGGTGCTACCGCCTTGGTTGCTGGTAGTTTTGTGTTTAATAGTGAGAATCCTTCCAAGACCATCCAAAATTTAAAGGAAGTTCAGCCCTAGTTCATTAATCTTCAGTTTTAATATCTTTTAGGTTTAGTTGAAGACTCGTAATGCCATTCCAATGATTTTCTTCGATGGTAAATGCTGCTTTAAATGAATTTCCAGCTGTGATCTGATCGTACTTTTCTCCTAATCCAAAACCAATGGAGTGATAGGTCTTTTGATCGGTACCTGAAATTATTTGCAGTTTAAGATGCTTGTTATCGGCACCGATTTTTTTACCATAGCCATTGTCCCTTAATCCTCGAGCTACAAAAACGGGTTTCATATTTAAGGGTCCAAAAGGTCCCATCTGCTTCAATATTCGATAAAATTTTTCATCAATTTCTGATAAAGAGATTTCTGCATCTATAGCTAATTGTCTTTCACGACTTTCTTCAGGAAGGGTTTCTTTGATGACCTGTTCAAATTTTTCTTTGAAAGGCTTGTAATTGTTTGGATCGAGGGTGAGGCCTGCTGCATATTTGTGTCCACCGAATTGTTCAATCAGATCACTGCACTGATGCAAAGCATTGTATACATCAAAACCTTTCACAGAACGTGCGGAAGCAGCTAGTTTAGTGCCACTTTTTGTAAAAACCAGGGTGGGCCTGTAGTATTGTTCAATTAATCTTGATGCCACGATTCCAATGACACCTTTATGCCAGTCAGGATTATAAACCACGGTAGAAAAATCTAATTCTTCCTGATTCTCTTTTATTTGATCCAAGGCCTCCTCGGTGATTTTTTTATCTAAGTCTTTTCTGTCGGAATTATATAATTCAATGGCCTTCGCAAACTCTAGAGCTTTGTCAGGATTTTGTTCACTTAGCAATTCAACGGCAAAGGAACCATGTTTCATTCTTCCTGCTGCATTTATTCTGGGTGCGATGATAAAGACCACATCTGTAATCGTAAGCGTTTCTTTTTTGATTTGATGAATTAAAGCTTTTATCCCCGGTCTAGGGTCGGAATTGATCACTTTCAAGCCATAATAACTCAAGACACGATTTTCTCCTGTCAATGGTACAATATCAGCCGCGATTGCCGTGGCCACGAGGTCGAGGTATGGTAAAATGGTATTTATAGAATTGTTTGCTTTATGGTTAAGCGCCTGAATAAGCTTAAAACCAATACCACATCCACATAATTCATCATAGGGATAGGTACAATCATTTCTTTTGGGATCCAGAACGGCGACAGCTTTAGGGATGATTTCGCCTGGTCGATGGTGGTCGCAAATGATAAAGTCAATGCCTTTTTCCGTGGCATAGGCTACTTTATCCAAGGCTTTTATTCCGCAGTCTAAAGCAATAATTAAATTCATGTCATTGTCATGAGCAAAGTCGATTCCTTTATAAGAAATTCCGTAGCCTTCCTCATATCTGTCCGGAATATAATAAGCCACATTATCGTACATCGATCTCAAATAACTAAACACAAGAGACACTGCCGTTGTGCCATCAACATCGTAGTCTCCATAAATTAAAACGTTCTCTTTTTGCTGTATCGCCACCTCGATTCTTTCAATAGCCAGATCCATATCTTTCATCAAAAAAGGATCATGAATATCCCCCAAGGAGGGTCTAAAAAAATGTTTAGCCATGTCGAAATTTTCTATACCTCTCTGAGCCAGAATGGTAGATAAAACCGGATGGATTCCCAGTGAGGTTGTAAGTTGTTCCGCAATTTCCGGGTCAGGCTTGTTTTTTAGTGTCCAATGCATTTATTAAAGTCATTTAGTACTCATTTTCAAAAAAAGATAACCAGCTTTTAGGGTACTATTTTTAAGAAAACAATGCTCAGCTACAAATTTCGATATTAGAATTCAATTTTTCGTGTAAAATGATATTAGTTGTCAACCAAATTAGAATGAAGGCAGTATGTATATAGAATTTCATAAAAAAAGGACCAAGTACAGAACTTGATCCTTTTTTCGATTAGACACTAATTAGATTCATTTATTCGTATTTTAAAGCATCGACAGGGTCTGAATTAGCTGCGAGATAGGATTGAGTACTCACCGTTAACAAGGCAATGATCAATGCTATAATTGTCGCGAAAATAAAGGGTAGTATGGGCATGTCAATTTGATATGAGAAATTAGACAACCAGTTTTTTGCCAAAAGAAATGTGATTGGCCACGCAAAAAGGTTGGCAATTAAAACAAGCTTTATAAAATCTTTATTCAACATATTCATTATTTGCCCTACCGAGGCACCCAATACCTTACGAACACCAATTTCTTTAGTTCTCTGCTCAGCAGTATAAGAAGCCAATCCATAGAGCCCCATGGAGGATATGATGATGGCAAGTATGGTTAGGTATAAAAACATGGTTCCAAAATTTTCCTGTTGTTTAAACATGGCTCCGAATTTTTCATCTAAAAATGTATATCTAAAAGGATGAGAAGGTTCTAATCTGTTCCATTCTTCTTCTATATAAGCAATAGTTGTATTCATATTTTCAGAGGATATTTTAAAAGCTGTAAACCAAACCTGATTACTTACTGAAAGGATCATGGGTCTGATAGGCTGATCAAAGCCCTCTATGTGAAAATCCTTAACGATCCCAACGATATTTCCATATCTCAAATCTCCTTGCTGGTTAAAATAGGTACCCATTCGCTTGCCTACGGCATTCTCGAGGTTTAGATTTCTGATGGCTGTTTCGTTCAATATATAGGAAGGAATAGAGTCATTATCTTTTTCGATGTCGAATAATCTACCTTCTGACAATTCTACGTCAAGTGTTTTGAAAAAGTCATAATCAATTTCCATATTCCATAAAGGAAGTTGCTCTTCTGTTCCTTCGAGAACATACATATTTTGATTCGGGGTGTCTCCAGGAAAGTATGAAGCTCTGGAAACACTATGCACGGCACTGTTTTTGAGAAATATATCCTTGTAATTTCTGAAATTTTCAGTCATTTGATCGGTCTGAATTGGTACTATTAACACCTGATCTCCTTCAAACCCTATATCCTTATTATGTAAATAGGATATTTGCTGAAAGATGATGATCATGCCGATAATCAATATAATTGAAGCTGCGAATTGTGTAACAACCAAGGATTTTCTCAAGAGGGCACCTCCTTTTGTTTTTGTTAAATCTCCTTTTAAAACTGAAACAGGTTTGAATCCGGACAGGAAAAAAGCGGGATAACTTCCTGCAAAAAGACCATAGCACAAAGTGACCAAGAGGCTAAATCCAACGGTTTGCCCAAGATAATCATTGAACAGGTTTAAGTTCGTATCCATTACATTGTTAAATCCAGGCAAAAACAACTCTACTAAAATAAAGGCAAGGAACAAGGCAAGGAAACTCTGAATAACGGATTCCGTTAAAAATTGAAAGATCAACATTCCTCTGGAAGCTCCTGAAACTTTTCTGACACCAACTTCCTTCGCTCTTTTTCCAGATCGGGCGGTAGAAAGATTCATAAAGTTTATACCGGCAATCAGGATCACCAAAATTGCGATACCTATAAATACGTAGACATAAATAATGTTTCCATTTTGTTGAATTTCCCAATCTTTATGAGAGTGCAGATGAATTGTTTGTACTGGTTGAATCTGATATTCATAGGTGTTGCCACTCTCCATGAACTCTTCCATAGTAACCTTGAGAAAAGCTTCAACATTGGGTTCGATTTTTTTGATAAAATTGGCTTCCATTTCAGTTTTAAAAGCAGCCATATCTGTATTTTCCTTTATCTTGAAATAGGTGTAAAAATTATTACTGATCCAAATGTTTCTGACCTCATTTTGGGCCATGAACATATCAAATTGGAAATGAGCATGCCCTTTGGGTTCTTTCACAACTCCTTTGACAATATAGTCTCTTCGGTTGTCATAATTGACAACACCTCCCATAGCTTGTTTATCTCCAAATAGTTTGCTGGCTGTTTCTTCCGTCAGCACAATAGCATTCGGTTCATTTAAAGCAGTTTTTGGATCGCCATGAACAAACTCATAATCAAACACGTTAAAAAATGTACTGTCAGCATAAACACCTTTTTGAATATATACTTTAGTCTGCTCTTGACGCATCAGTATTTCTTGCCTTACAGTATTGATTCTAGTAGCTGACTCAACGGCATTAAATTCTGTTCTAAGGGTCGTTGCCATTGGGCTTGGAGATACGGGAGCGTCCATTTTCTGGCCCATCATATCCGCTTTGATACCAGTTCTGTAAATTCGATCATAACCGGACCAGTGTTTATCATAACTGGTTTCATCCTTTACAAACATGAATACAAGGATGGTCACTGTCAGACCTAAGGCAAGACCTAATATGTTGATAAAGGCATAGACCCGGTTTTTATTTAGGTTTCTTAAGGCGACTTTAAAATAATTCTTAAGCATGGGGTTGGTTTTATGATTAAACTGCGGCTTGACTTAACTTGGATCTTTTTTCGGAAACAATCTGACCATCTAAAAGATTGATGACTCTTTGAGAGTAACTGGCATCATGCGAGGAGTGTGTGACCATAATAATTGTGGTACCGGCCTCATTAAGTTCACATAATAGCTCCATCACCTCATTACCGTGAGAACTGTCTAAATTTCCGGTAGGCTCATCTGCAAGAATCAGCGGAGGTCTTGTGATTAAGGCCCTGGCTACTGCCACTCTTTGTTGTTGTCCTCCCGAAAGTTGTTGAGGAAAATGTGAAGAACGATGAGAAATTCCAATTTTTTCAATAAGCTCATTCACCCTTTTTTTCCTTTCTGAAGCGCTTACTTTGTTATAGATCAAAGGCAGTTCTATGTTTTCAAAAACGGTCAACTCATCAATTAAATTAAAATTTTGAAAAATAAACCCGATATTTTCTTTTCGAATCGAAGACCTTCCTTTTTCATTTAGACCGCTTACTTCTTTGCCGAGAAAAGAATAGCTGCCACTTTCTGGTTTATCGAGCATTCCAAGGATATTTAAAAGTGTCGATTTTCCGCAACCTGAAGGTCCCATTACCGATACAAATTCACCTTTTTCGATTTCGAAGGATACTTGATTCAAGGCAGTTGATTCAATTTCTTCAGTTCTATATACTTTGCTAAGATTATCTAATTTGATCATGTTGTTTGTTTTAATTGATTTCTATTGTTTCGTAATTTTTAAAGTCTTGATAAGAAGAGGAAATGAATTTATCTCCTTTTTCCAGGCCATCCAACACCTGATAATAGCTTGGATTTTGATTCCCTAACTTGATATAGCGTTTGTGAGCCTCGCCCTGATCATCCAGTACAAACACATATTGGCCACCCGATGCCTGAAAGTAATTTCCTCTGGGAATCATTAATGATTGTTGGGCTTTAGAAAGTTCCAGACGAACTTGCAGGGATTGCCCTATGGTAATATCTTCCGGGATTTCGTTGGCAAATAATAGCTCAATCTCAAAGCGTCTGTTGATTACTTCAGGTAAGACCTTTTTAACTTTAAGATCGATCAACTGACCATTAAAAGAAAAACTGGCCATTTGTCCTGGTTTTACAGAACTCAAATAATATTCATCTACCTGACCTTTTATCTTGAAGCCGCTTTGAACATCAATTTTTGCAACTGTTTCATTGCGGCCATAGGCTTCGCCAATCACAGGATTAAAAGACGAAAGCATTCCACTCACAGGAGCTCTTACAAGCATTTTCTCTATATTTTCATGAATTAACTCTAGGTTTCGTTGCATCATGTTAATGGATTGATTGATCTGTTGTATTTGAACTTTATTGTCCTGACTACTTTTTTTAACATTATTGCTCAAAAGGTTTCTCTTTTCTTTTTCATATTTATAACTTTCTCTAACATCGATATAATCGTTTTTTGCGATAACATCTTTCGAAAAAAGAACGGAATCTGTTTTGTAACGCCTTGTGGTTTCTGAAAGTTTATTTTCTGAATCGATGAGAGACTCATCTAAGTTTCTTTGATCTTTTTCCAAGGAAAGTTTGAGGTTCCTTAAATTATTAATTTGCTCTATAATAGCAGTTTCCTGATTGAGATACCCCAAGGTCGCTGAAGGATTGCTCAACTGAAGTAAGGGAGTTCCTTTTTCTACGAATACACCATCTTCAATAAAGATTTCTTTTACAGAACCTCCTTCGAGCGTATTGACTAAAACCAGATTAATAGATTCAACATCTCCATCAATGAGAATCATATCCTGAAACTGACCTTCAATGACTTCTTTCACAGTTAATCTTGAAGCTTTAACCTTGAATATTTTTTTATTAAAAGATTTAAAACCAAAAAATACGAGTAGGAGTAAAACCACGGCTCCAGAGATATACATTATTTTTTTTCTGGTCCATTTCTTTTTTTCGATCTTTTTATCCATACCAATTTGTCTCATTTATTTTGATTCTTTTTATTGGATAAAGTTTCTATAGTTGGACCATTGAACTCTTTTACTGT
>NZ_JBPCUJ010000127.1:0-7770 GCF_051011215.1 Lutimonas sp. | reverse complement strand
GTATGGGAAAATATGAATTCTTGTTAGAAGATAAGGACTATCAAAGCATCCATCCCTCTTTACAAAGACAGGCCACGCTAAATATGAATTATGGGCTGTACGAAGTAATAGATGGCATATATCAGGTTAGAGGATATGACTTGGCCAATATAACCTTTGTAAGGAGTGACAATGGATGGATTGTCTTTGACCCTCTCACTGCTAAAGAGACCGCACGAGCTGCTTTGGAATTAATTAATAAAAAATTAGGTGCTCGACCAGTTGTGGCAGTGGTATATTCTCATTCTCATGGTGATCACTGGGGTGGTGTCAGAGGAGTTACAGCTGAGGAGGATGTAAAATCAGGCAAAGTGAAAATCATTGCCCCTGATGGTTTCATGCAACATGCTGTATCTGAAAACATTTATGCTGGTAATGCGATGACAAGGAGAATGTTTCTTCAGTATGGAGTATTGTTGCCTGCTGATCCTTTTGGTCACGTAGATCAAGCCATCGGAAAAAACACAGCTGCTGGAGATTTGGGTTTAATTGCTCCTAACCTGATCATTGAAGATAGAATTCAGAATCTCACAATCGATGGTATTAAAATGGTATTTCAGCTGACCCCAGATACTGAAGCTCCATCAGAAATGAACACCTATTTTCCTGATATGAAGGCATTTTGGGCTGCTGAAAATATTGTTGCTACCATTCACAATATTTATACACTTAGGGGTGCGATGGTAAGAGATGCACTTAATTGGTCTAAAAATATCAATGAGGCACTTTATCTATTTGGACAAGAAGCAGAGGTCATGTTTGCTTCACACTCTTGGCCCAGATGGGGCAATGAAAGGATACAAGAAGTTATGAAAGATCAAAGAGATGCTTACGCGCATTTGAACAATGGGGTATTGCATTTAGTAAATCAAGGTGTAACAATCAATGAGATTCACAATGAATACAAAGTACCACAAAGTCTACAAGATAGCTGGCAAGCCAGATCTTATCATGGGTCTCCTGAAAACAACAGCAGAGGGGTTGTCAACCGATATTTAGGGCATTGGGATGGAAACCCTGCCAATCTTATTCCGTTATCTCCCTATGAGTCCTCGCCACTTTTTGTCGAAATGATGGGTGGGTCCACTAAGATCATAACTAAGTCTAAGGAACTATTCAATGAGGGTAAATATTTATATGCGATTGAGCTCCTTAATAAATTGACTTATGGTGATCCAAACAATCAAGAAGCAAAAGATTTATTAGCCGATTGCTATGAGCAGATGGGATACCAGCAGGAAAGCTCTAGTTTGAGAAATGCTTTTCTTGCAGGCGCGTTTGAATTGAGAAATGGAATTCCAAGCGGAGCGTCTCCGAAGGTTGATGGGCCAGATTTGATAAAAGCTATGGAAACTGGCCTATGGCTCGATTTTCTTGGGATTCGATTAGTTAGTGAAAGGGCCGTTGGAAAGGCATTTGAAATTAATTTGATTACACCTGATAATGGCGAAAAATATTTAATTGAATTGAGCAACTCTACTTTGTCAAATATTCAAGGATATCAGGCTGAAGACCCAGATTTGGAAATTACAATAAATCGTTCGGATTTGGACTTGGTCATGATGGGTGTGAAATCTATGGAGGAGATGATAGCTGATGGAACTGCCAAGACTTCAGGTGATAAATCTATTATTGATCAACTGAAATCAATGATGATTCATTTTGAGATACGATTTGAAATCTTACCAGGAACCGTTCCTGTAGGGGAGCAACAATTCAATAGAAACCCATTTCAACAAGAAATGCCAGCCGTTCTGGGAGCGGAATAAAGAATATATCAACACTTAACCTTCAATACAATGAAAAATTTACCATACCATGGAATTATAGTTTACGAATTGAGCAACACTGTTGCAGGACGCCTTACTGGGCTTTTGTTTGCAGACCAGGGCGCAGAAGTGTATATTAAAAGAAAGGACATTCATGAACCCATTGGTGTAGATCAATATTTTGATAGAAACAAATATTCTATACTTTCTGAAAAACTTAATGATACTTCACCTGCAGACATTATTATTGTTGATGGTGATACGAAAGTTGACAGAACCGAATCACAGATTGTGGTTAGGATTACTGCCGCTGTTCCCGGTGATGAAATTTATGGCTACTTACCTGCTGACTGCAGTGAAGATTTATTGAA
Organism: Lutimonas sp.; assembly: GCF_051011215.1. Lineage (NCBI taxonomy): Bacteria > Pseudomonadati > Bacteroidota > Flavobacteriia > Flavobacteriales > Flavobacteriaceae > Lutimonas > Lutimonas sp. Next base: position 5,591 of record NZ_JBPCUJ010000127.1, on the reverse strand, counting down.
TGCTCTGGTAGGTTTTTATACGGACATGGGAACCACCAGTAAAATTCTCGGAAGACCGGTTATTTATACGCCCCTCCCGTTGTGTTCGGTATATACCGGTGTAAATGCAGCTGTGGCCACCGGTGCCGCCCTGGTTGACAGAGAACGATGTGGACTGGGTCGCGAAATCGTTGCTTCTAGAATCGCAGGTGGCGTTTCTGCTATTGGAGCCCTGGCATTGACATCTGAGGGAATTCCCCCACATTTGGCACCAACTGAAATAGGAGGCATTCCTGAAGGGATGACCCCTGAAGAATTTAAAAAGATAATTAAAGAGGCCAGTGAAGATCCAGCCAAACAATTGTGGTTGGAACAACGACTGATTCCTTTGGCCGCCCCCTATTATACTTCAGACAATCGCCTGGCTTTACCCCTGGCTGCTCCAAATCGAAGGAATACCCAGCGTATTTGCAAGACCTTAGGCGTTTGGGATGAGATGCTTGAAGCCGGAATGGTTGACGTTTCTCCATACGATCCGGACAACATCGATGCCATGGGGAAAAATGCAGCGGATTCTATGGCCCTCAATTTCACCTTAAGTTCAAAACTGGCAGGTCTTTTAGAAGAAGCATTTTTGAAAAAAACTGCTGATGAATGGGAAGAAGAACTCTGTAATGCGGGTATCCCCTGTGTTAAAGTGATGACCTGGAACGAATGGAAAAATGACCCGAAGGCGAAAAAAGCGCGAATTTTTGCTAATGTAAATGGGCTTGATAAAACACAATTGGGAAGGGCATCATGGGTGACAAGTGCTCAACCCTATCCCGATTTAGAAGCCTGCAAACCTGTTAATGAAATCCCTTCGAGGCAGGCAGGTTTACCTCCCATAAACGGAAGTGAAACTTCCTATAGACCTTTAAAGGGCTATGTTGGGCTGGATTTTACCAATGTTGTAGCAGGCCCGAATTGCGGAAGAATGTTTTCCGAACTCGGGGCCACCATCTATAAAATTGATCCTATGAATCCCTTCCATTCGCCAACCATTATGACCACTTGGGCAGGAGAATCAGGTGTTGGGAAAAAGGCCATAATACTCGACATTAAAACTGATGATGGAAGAAAAATTCTGAATCAATTAATTGCCAAGGCCGACTTTATCATCGCAAATAAATTGGATCCGCAATTTGAAAGATTGGGTCTGGATCGAAAATCTTTAGATAAAATCAATAAAAGTGTCATTGGTGTTCAATTGGCAGCCCATTCCGGAGAACGGCATGGACCAAGGCATAACTACCCCGGTTATGATCCGGCACTACAGGGTACCACCGGTTTAACAGACAGATTTGGACCCAAAGGTTGTCCTACTTATCACGGCGTGGCTTCTTGCGTTGATTATTTATGTGGATATCTCGGAGCCTGGGCAGGTGTAACTGCCTTGGTTGGCAGAGAAAGGCGAAAAGATGGTATCGGCGATTGGGCAGAAACTTCTTTGGCCACAGCAGCATCTCTCACCCAATTGCTCCTACAATATGAAGATGAACCCAAAAGTGCCCGTGGTGCCTATGCCACAGGTATGAATGAGGGAGAACGAGTCTATGAGGTCTCAGATGGCTGGATATTTGCAGAAGCTGATCATGATATTAGTATGGAAATATCCTCTTTTACGGTCGAAAATTCATTGGTACATCTTAAGAGAAAAGGAATTATGGCGACTCCCGTACAAACGTGTAAAGAATTGGCAGACAGACATAGGGATTCACCAACACCAACCGTTTATTTTGAAAGACATGAAAAGGACGGTTGGATCAATGAGTGTTTTGCCCCTACCTGGTTTGTATTCGACGGGAAACCTTATAATAGACCATCACCAGCCAGCAGAATCGGTTCAGATGCCCAGGAAATTTTAGAAGATTTGGGATATAATAAGGATCAGTTTATCGATTTTGTTCAAAATAAAGTCGTAGGTCAGACCGAATGGATACCAGTTAAAGAAAAGCAATCTCTTAAAACTTCTAATACGAATCACGAAAATCAGGAATTCGATATCAATCAGCATCTCGATCAATATCTTGAAGACATTGGGCTGAGTGCAGAAGATTGCGGTGGTGAAGTTGTGTTTACCGGTAAGGATCCTATATTACACAGTCATATTCGTCTTGGGGCCTGTATGGCAGTTCCTGCTATGGCCTGCGGAATTGGTGCCGCTGCTATTTGGAAAGACCGAACGGGTGAAGGACAAAATGTAAGCGTAGATCTGCGAGAGGCTGTTATGAATATCAATCCTTTTTACAAATTTTGGGTTAAAGGAGCAGTTGCCAGTGGCATCATGAAACCTGACGACCCTTTGGTTGAAAATGTTCAATTTATTCCTACAGTGAACGGACAAATGATGCAAGGACCTTTTTTTATCGGAAATCCTGTTTCTTTTAAAATATTTGAATCCAAGGATGGAAGAAAGGTAACCGCTACGGGTTTGTATGATCACCACTTAAAAAACTTTCTCAATATTATTGGTGCTCCACCAAATGAAAAAGCTATTGCCAAGGCAATTGCCAAATGGAATGCCCTGGATTTGGAAGAAGCATGTTTTAAAAATGGTGCCATTTTTTCAATACACAGAACCACTGAAGAATGGGCAAATCACCCCCAGGGTCAATATCTATCGTCTGTTCCATTAATTGAAATTGAAAAAATTGGCGACAGCGCACCCATACCATTTAGTAAGGGTGGGGAACAACCCTTATCAGGAATCAAAACCCTATCCATGACCCATGTAATTGCAGGAACCACGGCTGCCAGAACCCTGGCTCAATACGGTTCTGAAGTATTACATGTGGCGAGACCTCAGGCTTTTGAACACGAGTTTTTTGTAACTGATGTCAACGTGGGTATGCGATCAACATTTGCCAATATTAAAGATCCGGACGGTCAACAAGCTATTAATCATTTACTTCCAGAAACCGATGTCATTGTACAGAATATGAGAAGTCTTGACAAGTATGGTTTGGGACCAGAACAAGTGGCAGAAAAAAGACCGGGAATCATTTATCTGTCTGCGAATTGCTATGGTCATGGAGGTCCATGGGGAGACTATGGTGGATTTGACATGGAAGGATGTTCTGTATCAGGAATTACCATGACAGAAGGTGATGGTGTTAATCCAAAATATCCACCTACAGCGATTATCAATGACTTTTTAGCAGGGTATATAGGAGCATCAGGTGTTATGGCTGCTTTGAGAAGAAGGGCAAAAGAAGGAGGAATTTATCACGTTAAAATAAGTCTGACTAGAGCGGTCATGTGGTATTCAAGTCTTGGCTTACTTCCTACTACTGATTTTGATGGCAATCATCCGGATCATCGGATGACACCTCCGCAAACGATCAAAGGACAAACTCCTTATGGAGAAATCCATCGTTTGGCTCCACTTGGAAGACTCTCTAAAACACCAAGTCGCTGGAGAGTACCGTTTGTATCAGTTCGTGGAGCGTCGCCAACCGAATGGGAGAAACAAATCAATGCAATCTAATTTAAGTTCTTAAATATGTTAGAAATAAATAAACCAGAACCTAGGTTAATCTCATATGGTCAACGATTATTTGCTAGATACTTAACTGCTATTTTAGTTGATTTAGTAGTATTAAATCTATTTGTAGAATATTGGGATAAGGTGGAAATCGATTCTTTTACTATCTCTGTATTTGCCGCTATATTATTACAACTTATGCTTAGAAGTTTTGTGTTAATAGAGTTTAAACTAGCTAATTTTATAAATGCTCAAACCTGGAAATATCGAAAAGCTGTACGTTTGATTGCGAGTCAACAAGTTCTTTTTTGGTCAAAATTTGTTATACTGGGAGCCATTGACATTATCTTTAAAGAGCATGTTGAAATCCATGGAATCTTAGCCTTTTTCGTTGTTGTGATTACCATTTTAGTGTCGGAATCTTTAATAGCATATTGTTTTAGACTCTTAAATCCAAAAAAGAAGACGGCAACTGATGATTGACAAATAGAAAAGTATCAATAGAAATTTAAGTATCGTATGCTACAAAAAGAAATTGTTCTGAAACTCAATTTAGCAAGTGTTATTATATTATTGTATCTGAGTATATTAGTATTTCCATTTGAAGTTTTAGGCCAAGTAGACAGCACATTTGTTTCAAGCTATATAGATGAGGGTCAGCCCATTATCGGTATAATGGATATTGAGGAAGATTTAGATCTAACTTTTCCACAAAATGGGTCTCTGATTCCTTATGGAGTTCCTCAATCTTATTTTGATTTTAAAGATGATTTGTATGATAAAATCGGTTTGAAAATTGGAGTTAGTTATCAAATGTTGTTTCAATCTGCATCAGAACTTGCTCCTCAGTCAACAAATGATAATGCTCTTGGGCATTGGTGGGGGTTCAATGCAAAATGGACAGCAATTAATAAAGGAAAAGATTTTGAAGGTAGTTTAGTTTTTACCGGGCATGAACGAGTGTCTGTTGGCAATAATGCAGTACCTGCTCAATACGGTGCTGGTGATATTGGTGCAATTTGGTCCAATTTTGAATGGACTGAATGGTACTTTTCTATAGAGGATTTTTATTGGGAACAATGGTTGAAAAATAACCGATTTATGTTTAGAATTGGAAATCAAATTCCAACAACTATATATAATTCATTTAGATTTAAAGATGCTCGAACATCTTTTACTTCAAGTCCTTTTGCGTTTCATGAATCTATCCCTTATCCAACATATGGATTAGGTGTTGCCTTTAAATGGTGGTTAATTCAAGATTCAGAATTATATATTGTAGGTACATTAAATGATATGAATGGTGATCCCAATGTAAGAGGATTTGATTGGAGTACTTTTGGAAGAGGAGAATATTTTTATGGCATTGAAATAGGAAAAAACTGGAAAAGAGAGGGAGGTGAATTTGATCATCTCCACTTAGATATATTTTATGCCGATAAAAGAAGCACCAGATCTCCAGAACTTTTGCCAAATGAGGCCGGTTGGGGATTTAAAATTTTAGGCTCAAAACAAGTTAATAAATGGGTTGCATATGCTAGTTATACCTACAATACTGCTGAAGGAGGTGGTATTTCAGTTACTTTTGCAGAACATACAGGAACCTTAGGATTGTCTTATACCAAGCCATTTGATTTACCCGGTGAAATTTCATTAGGACTAATGGTTATGAAGCCCATAGAAGATATCCTACCGATTCCGGATATGAGAACCCAATATGGAATCGAACCTTATTGGAAAATTCTTTTGACACCTAATCTTTGGGTAACTCCAGGAGTTCAGTTTATTATAAATCCATCGCTGAACCCTAATGTTGATTTTGTTTCGGTACCACATATTAAATTTAGGTTAGCACTATAATAATTAATAAAAACAACTTGCTTTTCTTCACTATTCTGCTTCAGAAAATTCATCATCTTTATTTCATCTAAAATCTATTTGATAGTTCACCGTTTGTAATATGATGCTTCTTTCATTAATCTTATTTTTTTAAGTGGATTTAACAATGGTTATGAAAATTACTAATAATTAACCTAATTCAAATATGTTTTAGAATGGTGCTCATATCGAGACCATAGAATGATAA
>NZ_JBPCUJ010000126.1:0-6590 GCF_051011215.1 Lutimonas sp. | reverse complement strand
TATTTCTAATTCCATTAATTATTTCTGAATACCAAAGTCCGCCAAATCTTTTGATTTGGTTTAGAAAATGAAAATATAAAACAAAATAAAAAGCTTTGGCTAATGGCTAATCAAGAAGTTTATTTCTATAAACTCCCCCGCACTAACCATAGCCGGAACGTTGTAGCGCATTCAAAAAAATGACAGAAAGAATAATTTTATCGATAGTCGCAATAATTATGTTCGCCTTGACTTTGAAAAAAGGAGACAAGGGAACAAAACTTCTAACAGCAGGATTAACTGTGGGAATTTTAATTACTTGGACAGGTTTGCCAATGCTCATTACAGCAGGACTGATTATATATATGTTGACAGGACTTATGATTTCATTCTCAAATTTGAAAAGCAAGGAACTAACTAAACTGAATCAAACGACAATTGTAATTGCAGGAATTTTAGCATTTGTAGCAAACCTCTTTTCAATAATGCATTGGCCTTATGCTGGAGAAATGCGACTAAGCATGATAATTCCAATAGCCCTGTACATAATCAGCCTTTTTAACGGAATGATAAAAAGAAAAGAAATGGGATACTTGACAATAATGAACGTTGAATTCATATTGAGACTAATACGATAAAATGAAAAACGCGCTACAACACTGTATATAGCAAATAGGGAGTTTGGTGATTTACGAAGGTTCAGTGCCATTTACAAACACCGCCAAATCGTTGATTTGGCTTTTAAGAATGAATAAATTAAAAACAAAATACAACGCTTTGGCTCAGTGCAAAACTGAAAGTTTGTTGCTTTCTACTGCCCTACTTGCCATATACTAAACGTTAGCTGCAAGTTTAAGAGAGTGCACATAATAAAATTACTGGGATATGATAAGAGATTATTTATTAAAATATGTGAATTTTTCAGAGAAAGAATTAGATCTTATTACCAGTGAATTTGATAGACAAATAATAGCAAAAAACGAACTGTTTTTGCGAGAAGGAGAAATATGTAAGAAAGTTGCGTTTGTTGAAAGTGGTACTTTGATTTTATCACAAACCCTTGATACTGGAAATGAACATGTTTTAGACTTTTTCGCATCGGGGGATATGATAAGTGATTACTACAGTTTCCTTAAAAAAATACCGAGTGATGCAAATATCAAAGCCCTAAAAGAGTCTTCACTTTTAGTCATCACTAAAGAAGATATAGAACTACTTTATAAGACCGTTCCTAATTTTCAAAAACTGGGAAGATTATTATCAGAGGAGTCTTTTATGCAATTGGCAGAAGGGTTAAAGAATGCCACTTTACCTCCAATTGAAAGATACGAACGCCTGATAAAATATAAACCCATGATTTTTGAGAACTTTCCACAGTACATGATTGCCTCTTACCTTGGCATAAGACCTGAATGGTTATCAAAAATTCGCGTTCAAAAGTAATTTCTTGAATTTATTCAACGAAAACAATTATGCTCTTGCTGTATTTTTGTATTCGTATAAATTCAAAGAATTACAGAAATGAAAAATATGAGTTTAAAGTCAATCATTGTAGTTTCATTCTTATTAGTTTTAGCTGCTTGCAATGTGGGTGAAATTGCAGATCCAAAAGAATACCCTATTACGCTTTCAGAAACTGAAAAGACACACCCGCTTGCCAAGTATTATTACAGCGTTGAGGAACCTAGTAACGAACAGTATGAAACCCTTGTGTATCGTGAGCCTGAAGATGGATTACCTTTTGATGAGGCTGGTAAAATGCTAGAGGAGGGGTACTTAACCATGGAAAACGGATATACGCGTTTTAAAGATGGTTCGGGTTATGTTGCTGTTAATATCCAGTTTCCTGAAGCAACTGGAGAAATGTTAGATTGGTGGTTTGATTGGCATGGATATGATTCAATGCGATATAAGATATGGTATCCCGGCCTACACGCATTTTCATTGTATGAAAACTATGAAGAACCTGAAACTTTCTCAATATCTAAGTATGTGCTTGAGAATCCGGAAGGGAAAACGACACATACTATTGAAGCAATGATGAAAGGGGAAGACCTTCAAGATTTACAGATTACTTTTGTGAACCCGGAACAGTTCGGACTTGACAATTCAAAATTAGGGACAAACCAATGGGCTATATGCGCGAATGTGAAATCTGGAAATCTCACAATTGTTCAAATGGTACATTTTGTTCGAAAAACAGAAAATGGAGTAGAAATGCGTAGTCGATTTTGGGTAGGCAATGATGTTCATTGGATTGTTAGGAAAATTGGAATTTCAGAGGATAAACTCTATGGTTTAGCACATCATTGCTTGACCGAATACACACAGTTAGCAAGTTTTTTACCTCAGGTTTATAGCACTTACGCATTGAATAATTGAATTAACGATGGATATTAGAGATAAAGAATTTGACCTTGTACTTAAACAGGCCGAAGAAAGTATGGGATTCGTTCCAAACACACTTCACGATTTAGTAAAGAAGCCAAACATTCTAGGAGCGTTTGCCATGTTATCGGCAAATGTAAAGGGGTTTCAGGGATCGAAAGTGTCGCCAATAACAGGGTTAAAGTTGATGATTAAAAATATGCGCTGGATCATTAAAGCAAAAAAAGAAAGTCAGTTCGAGGTGCCACCATATTTGAAAAACCTTGTTGGTCATATGGCCAGCAATGCATCCGGATGTAGATATTGCCAGGCGCATACGGCAAATTCAGCTTATAAGAATGGCGTGGAGATAGAAAAATTGCAACTTATTTGGGAATTTAATAACTCAGATCTTTTTTCTGAAAAAGAAAAAGCGGCTATGGCATTTGCATTGGCTGCCGGAAGTACACCAAATACAATAACACCGGAGCACCATATAGAACTTAAAAAGCATTTTACGGAATCTCAAATAATCGAGATAGTTGCAACCATTTCATTGTATGGTTTTTTGAATAGATGGAACGATAGTATGGCTACCAAGTTGGAAGAAGAGCCAGCCAATTTTGCTAAACAACACCTATCCAAAAACTGGGAAATTGGAAAGCATGCTTAAATAACTTGCGAGTTTCTAGTTTAAAGTTTAATATTTCTAAAGATATAATTAGGATCGCAAAACCAGTAGCTAACAAGGTGTATGATTCATAAGGATTTCAGAGTTTATCAAGCATTATCACTCGAATTAATTTCGGTTGGCAATTTGATAGGTTTGAATCCCGTAATCCCTTACGAAATCATACACTAAACGTTATAGCCAATGTTAAAAAAAGTAAATCTAAATATATTAAATGAAAAAAATAATACTTTCTCTTCTGACTTTATTAGGTATAAACATTGGAGTAAAAGCTCAAACTGACAAACTTGAAACTGGATTAACAAAAACACTGGAATTAACGGCTAACAGATTTGAAAAGACAAATAATGCTTACCTGATAAATCTGACAAAAGACAATACTGTTATTATGCAGATAGTTCACGGTGCATTAGTTGAGAAAACAGCTAAACCGGGAAATCCATTTAATTTCTCATTCAACTTGACTTTTGATAATGAAAAAACTAATGAAGACACTTTCAAGAATCTTGAATTATCAAAAAAATTCGAATTTTATGAATGGGATGGAATTCCTTGCTATGCTCTAAATGTTGGAAATGACAAACTTGAAACTAAAAAAATAGCTTTGGAAATATTAAATAAAGTTTATGGATATAGCTCTGATGAATTGTTTGAATTTGAACTGTTTGACCAAGGACGATTGTAAAAAAACACAAAGGCTATAACACTATATATAGCAAATAGGGCGATTAGTTTTTAATCAAAAAGTCATTGCTTATTTGTGAAGTCGCCAAATCTTTTGATTTGGTATTAAAAGAGAAAAATTAAAACAAAATGCAAAAGATTTGGCTTATGGCTAAACCGAGAATAATCGCTTATTTTCCGCCCAACTTGCCATATATTTAACGTTGTGCCCAATTAAAAAAATCCGTTTCATTTCATAATTAAAGTTAAAGGATTGTATCTTTGATAGTATCAAATGATAGTATAAATAATGAAACCACCTTACGAAATAACCTCATTAATTTTAAAATTAATAACTTCTATTTCTGAGAAAATAGGAGAAGTGAATGCTAATTTATTAAATAAACCTTCACCTAAATTGAGAAAACAGAATAGAATTAAAACTATTCATTCTTCTTTAAAAATTGAAGGAAACACACTTACTGAAGAGCAAATAACATCACTTCTTGAAAATAAAAGAGTCATTGGCCCTAAAAAAGATGTTATTGAAGTTTTAAATGCAATCAAAATTTATGAAAATTTAGAAATTTACAATCCGTCTGACGAAAAGTCATTTTTAAAAGCCCATCAAAACTTAATGGAAAGTCTGATTGAAGACGTGGGGAAATATAGAACCCAAAGTGTTGGAATTGTCAAAGGATCAAAAGTAGAACATTTAGCACCACCTTTTGAGAATGTACCATACCTTATGAAAGACCTTTTTAAATACTTGAAAAAGTCAGACGAAATTGAATTAATTAAAAGTTGTGTTTTCCATTACGAAATGGAATTTATACATCCTTTTTTAGATGGGAATGGAAGAATGGGAAGATTATGGCAAACCTTAATTTTAATGGAAAAATATCCTGTCTTTGAGTTTTTACCATTTGAAACTTTAATTAGTAGCGACCAAGAAAAATACTATAACGCCTTGGCTGTAAGTGATAAGTCCGGAAAATCAACAAAATTTATTGAATATATGTTGAGCGTAATTGATGATTCAATAAGTGAGTTATTAGATTTCAATAATCGAACATTAAGTGAAAAAGACAGATTAGAATATTTTATTTCTTCAAATAGAACTGAATTTACAAGAAAGGATTATATGAATATTTTTAAAGATATTTCTTCAGCTACTGCGAGTAGGGATTTAAAAAAAGGTGTGGAATTAAATTTATTTGAAAAAATAGGAGAAAAGAATAAAACAATTTATCTCTTAAAATAACCGGGCACAACAATGGGTATAAGCAATAGCTTCAATCCCTCTCCGAAACGAAAATGAATACTAAACTACAAACCAAATAATTAAATCAAACCAACGTGGGAGAGCTACTGCTCATACCCAAACCGTTGTAGCCAATTAAACCAAACAAAATGTATTCAACTAAACTTAAAATATCTGAAACAAAATCTAGATATAATCGTCTTCGGTAAAAAACAATAGTATAACAAAGACTATTATGAATCAATAATTACTAAATCGATGATGTATTTAAAAGGTAGAATATTAATTATTCTGATTGTAAGCTTGTTTTCTTTTTTTCCGAATCAAGCTCAAGTAGAAGAAAAAGTTAGACTTCATGAGTCTTGCCAACCTAAAAGCAATGTTAAATCTGAAATAAACGAATCTCAGTATGTAATTATTGGGGGTGTACAACAATGGATTACAATAAAAGGGAAAGATTGTTCGAACCCTATAGTCTTGATGGTACATGGAGGTCCAGGAATTCCGTTAAGCAAGTATCACGATAGTCTTTTCAAAGATTTCGAAGAGTATTTTACCGTTGTTCACTGGGATCAAAGGGGTTCGGGAAGAACATATCTAGCTCAATTTGATTCGGAAGAACTCACTTTAGATATGTTAACCAATAATAAATTGACCGTAGATCTCCTGGTAAAAGATGGTCTTGAAGTAAGTGATTACATCAGAAACAGATTAGGGAAAGAAAGAATTATCATTTCAGGTTCATCTTGGGGCTCGTTCTTAGCCACTAGAATGATACACTCGGCACCAAATAAGTTTCATTTTTATGTTGGGCTATCTCAGCTCGTTAGTGGGAGTAAGAATTATACTGAGAGCTATAAAAAGGTTAAAACAATTGCAGTAGAAACAGGAGACAAAAGAACTCTGGATGTTTTAAATAAAATGGGACCGCCGAATTGGAGACATCCGTCTAACTTTGGAAAATTACGTAGAATTATAAGTAAATATGAAAATGAGGCAATAAGTAATCCTGTGGAATGGAAGATTTCAAAAGAGTATTCTGGATTTTCAGACTCTAGATATTCTATATTTTCAGAAGAATTTTCATTCCTAAAATATATAGGATTGAGCGATGATGGAATGATAAAAGATGTAGCTCTGGATGAATGTTGTACTAATTTGAAGATACCAACATATATTATACAAGGTCAGAAAGATTTATTAACCGTGCCAAAAGTGACAAAAGAATTTTTTGAAGAAATCGTGGCACCAAACAAGGAGTACATAGAAATAGAAAATTCTGGCCATGATGCAAACCTAGACATGCTTAAAATGCAGCTAGACATTCTAAAAGCCGGCGCAAAAAGATATATCGAAAAAGAGTAGATTTAAAGGTCAAAGAATAACTGGCTACAACAATGTGTATAATTAATTGTGGCTTAGAGCTTCACCTAAATCAGAGCAAGCCAAAGAGTAGGAGCGAGAAGAGAAAGTAATATAAAGTTTAACCACAACTAACCATACACAAGACCGTTGTAAACAATTAAGAATAATTGAAGTACTCATTATACTTATTACTCGTAATTATTATTTCTTGCCAGAGTTCTTCGCAACTTAAATCAAATCATGATCTGGTCTCATTAATAG
>NZ_JBPCUJ010000125.1:0-53180 GCF_051011215.1 Lutimonas sp. | reverse complement strand
ATAGTCTCCTTTGAATTAGCAGTAGATTTTGTTAAAAAAACATCTCCGTTAGACATGTCTTTAAATGCTACCATTCTATAATTTTCTGGATGTATTCCTTTTCTCATCGTTAACTCATTTAAATTTTATACTTTCGCCTCTCTTAAAAGAAGATTCAGCACTTGCCGAATTTGAGAGTGCAAATTTAAATAATATTTTTAAATCTCAAACATTATTTTAGTTATTTTAAGTAAAAAAAAATAATATGAATAAAATTGCGTCCCTTTTAATGCTGTCATTCTTGTTTTTGATGCATGCCTGTGGCAATAAATATCAATTGAAATTAAACTCTCCTAAGACGATTCAAATTGATAAGCCATTGGAAATAAGCGTAAAAGAAAAGAGTGGAAATCCAATAGATTCTGTACAGTACTTTATTAATGGTAAAAAAATCGCAAATAATGAAGCGATCGATATCAAGGAGTATAAATTGGGTAAACAAGCTGTCTCGGCAACTATATTTTTCGAAGGAAAAAGTAAAAAGCTTAACAACACTATTTATTTTCTAAATGATACACCACCTACTGTATATACTTATGAGTTAATTAATGAATTTCCTCATGACAATCAGGCATTTACCCAGGGCTTTGTCTATCACGATGGTTATTTTTATGAAAGTACAGGTCAAAATGGAAGATCGACCTTGCGAAAAACTGAAATTGCAACTGGTAAAATAGTGCAGAAAATAGATTTAGATCGTCAGTATTTTGGGGAAGGAATGACTATCAAAGACGGTAAAATCTATCAACTTACCTGGCGGAAAAAGGTCGGTTTTGTGTATGACCTTGCCACCTTTGAGTTAGAGAAAACATTTGATTATGGCCAGAGTCTTGAAGGATGGGGTTTGACGCATAATAATAAATACCTCGTAAAGACGGATGGGACTGAGCGCATGTGGTTTGTAGATCCTGAAACGTTCAAGGAGGTTTCTTATATTGAAACCTATACCAATAAAAGAAAAGCGGAAAAGTTGAATGAACTGGAATTTGTCAAAGGAAAAATATATGCCAATATCTGGCAACAGAATTCCATCCTTATTGTTGAACCATCAACAGGCGCTATCGAAGGAATTGTCAGTTTGAAAGGATTGCAATCCAAGGCTGGTCAGGAGGGAGAAGACAATGTTTTAAACGGGATCGCATATGATACTGAGAATGACCGTTTATATGTGACAGGGAAGAACTGGAATAAAGTTTTTGAAATCAAATTGATTGAAAAGTAAATAGCATGCTTCGATTTATAGTGTTGGTTATTTTTGGTTTTTTAGTCTTGCATTCATGTAATGATGACATATTTGAAACCAGCCCGAGTACAGGGGAATTGACTTTTTCCCGAGATACCGTTTTTTTGGACACTGTTTTTACCAATATCAGTTCTAGCACCAGAACCTTTAAAATTTATAACAAAAGCAGCAATCATATTAATATTCCTGAAATTGCACTGGGCAGAGGGCAGCAATCTTTTTACCGATTGAATGTGAATGGACAATCAGGAAAGTCTTTTGAGAATATCACTATTTTGCCAAAAGACAGCATTTATGTTTTTGTAGAGGCTACCATCGATTTTTCAAAGGTTACAAATCCGATCTATACTGATTCGATTGTGTTTGATCAGGGAGCGAATCAACAAGACGTAAAACTAGTGACCTTGGTCCAAGATGCATATTTTTTATTTCCTGAACGCGATGCTGAAGGAATAAAAGAAAAGATCGTCATCGGAGTGGATGATGATGGTGAAGAAATAGCCGTAGAAGGATTTTACCTGGAAGGTGATGTTACCTGGACCGATGAAAAACCTTATGTTATTTATGGATATGTAGGGGTGAACAAGGGCAATAAGCTGACCATACAGAAAGGAGCAAAAGTACATTTCCATCAGAATTCTGGATTGCTTGTGGAGAAGGAGGCTAGTTTAAAAATTAATGGAACTCTCAACAACAGAGTGATTCTTCAGGGAGACAGACTGGAGCCTTTCTTTGAGGATGTGGCCGGTCAATGGGGAACTATATGGCTAAGGCCCGGAAGTAAGGGGCATGAAATTAACCATACCATCATTAAAAACAATACAATAGGAATTCTAATGGACTCCCTGGGAGAGGGTGCTGGCCCTACCTTAAAAATTAATAATTCAGAAATTTACAATACCTCTAATTTTGGCTTGTTTGGCAGGGCAACTCATATAAATGGATACAATCTTGTGATTGCTAATAACGGAAGATCATCCCTGGCCTGTACAGTGGGCGGTACATATAATTTTACGCATGCTACTTTTGCCAATTATTGGTCTGGAAACATTCGTGAGTTACCGGCTGTTTTGATCAGCAACTTTCAGATATCAACTTCTAGCGGAGGAGCGGAGGAGTTGATTGTAAATGATCTGAAGGCTGCCAATTTTACCAATTGTATTATTGAAGGGAATCAAAGCATCGAATATTTATTACAGGAAAATACCCAGGCGGCTTTTAATTTTAATTTTAAAAATAATTTAGTACGCTTTTTTGATCCGGGAGGGAGATTTTCTGAAGATCCGTTGTATGATTTTGAGAATACCTCTCTTTACCAGGAAGTTATTTTTAATGGTGAACCCGATTTTAAGGATGTTGATCAAAACGAATTGATCATTGGCCAGGAGTCGGATGCCAATAACAATGCTGACAAGCCATCTGCTCAAAAAGTTCCCTTTGATATTTTAGGGGTTAACAGAATTTTATCTCCAGATATCGGAGCCTACCAGCATATCATCTTCGAAGAATAGCGTTTTCCTTCTTAGTTTTTATAAATGATTCCGTCTTTCATCACAAAGACCACATTTTCAAGGGTCTTGATATTTTTTGTGGGATCTTCCTCTACGGCGATAATATCTGCATAGTTACCTGGAGTGATAAATCCGATCTGCTCATTTTTTAAAACAACTGCATTCACTATTGTCGCTGCCTGTATGGCGTCCATTTCTGTCATCCCGACTTCTACCATATAGTGAAATTCTTTACCATTGATCCCGTGAGGGAATACACCTGCATCTGTTCCAAACGCAATTTTCACACCTTTTTTATAGGCTCTTTCGAAGGTGCCTTGAATTTTCGGTCCAATTTCCAGGGCCTTTGGAACAATGATGTCGGGATAATAACCTTTAATTTTAGCCTTATCACTCACTTCTTTTCCTGCGGTTAAGGTAGGCACATAATAAACATCATGTTCTTTCATCATTTCCATGGTCTTGTCGCTCATGAGCGTTCCGTGCTCGATGGTTTTTACACCTCCCAGAATGGCGCGTTGCATTCCTTCATCTCCATGGGCATGGGCCGCCACATGCATGTCGTAATCTTTGGCAGTTTCGCAAATTGCCCTGATTTCTTCAAAAGTGAACTGAGGGTTTTGACCACTTTTGGCCATGCTTAAAACACCTCCGGTGGCTGTTATCTTGATGAGGTCAGCACCGTTTTTATAGCGTTGTCTTACGGCTTTTTTTGCATCTGCCGTGCCATTCACCACACCTTCTGCCGGTCCTGGATCTCCCATGATCTCTTTTCGTACACCATTGCTGGGGTCTGCATGGCCTCCGGTTGTGCCAAGCGCCTTTCCAGCAGTATAAATTCTCGGGCCCTCTACAAAGCCATTATTGATCGCATTTCTTAGTGATATATTAGCGCCACTACCTCCTAAATCTCTTACCGTAGTAAATCCTGCCAATAGTGTTTTTTTTCCATAAAATGATCCTCTTAATGCCCTGTCCGAAGTGTTGAGTGTAAATTTTTGTAAATAAGATGTTGGATTGGATTCTCCCTCTAAATGAACATGCATGTCGATGAGTCCTGGTAAAACAGTTTTATCCTTTAAATCAATAATTTGGTCTTGGTCAGAATTTGCCATTGCAAAACCATTCTCAACCTGAGTGATCTTATTGTTTTCAATAGTAATGGTCATTTTTTCCAGAACTTTTCCATTTTTTGTATCAATCAGTTTCCCACAATGGATCAAGGTGTTTTGACCGATCATAAAAGAAGTAAAGGATAAAAAGAAGAGGATGCTTAAATATTTCATATTTTTGGTGGTTTGATTGCTATAAATATAACAAGCTTAATTGAATATTAAATGAATCCTAAAAAAATTATAGTCACTGGCGCCAGCAGAGGAATAGGAGTGGAGCTGGTGAAACAACTGCATGCTATGGGCCATGAATTGTTGGCCTTGAGCAGAAATGTTGCTTCTGTTGATGCTGCTTTAACCGCCAAAAATGGCATCACTTTTTTGGAAACAGATATTGTATCTGAAGCAGGATTGGATGAAGTAGTTTTATTTGTTGAAAAACATTGGAAACAGGTGGATGTCATTATTCATAATGCCGGTGCGCTTCTGCACAAACCATTTGCTGAAACAACAACAGAAGACTTTTTGAAAATTTATGGAGTGAATGTTTTTGCAGTAGCGGCATTGACCCGGAGACTGGATGCTTATTTAGTAAAAAACAGTCATGTGATCGGTATCAGTAGTATGGGAGGAATTCAGGGAAGTATGAAGTTCCCTGGGCTTGCCGCCTATAGCTCTTCAAAAGGAGCCTTGATTACCTTGATGGAATTGTTGGCTGAAGAGTATAAAGAACGTGGAGTTTCTTTTAATGCACTGGCCTTGGGAGCCGTTCAGACAGAGATGCTGAAGGAGGCATTCCCCGATTATGAGGCGCCGACAACTGCCGAACAAATGGCTCGATACATTACCGATTTTGCCATCAATGGAAGCACTGTTTTTAATGGGAAAGTGTTACAGGTTTCAAATTCAACACCATAATATTTTTTTCTGATAAAATTATAATTGTTTGAGTACAAAGAAAGAAATTCTTGAAAGATATGTTCCGGCTGAGGCATTGACCTTGGTGGTCGATATGATTGATCGCTATCCCTGTCATCTTAAAATTGTCAATAAAAGAGCGACCAAACACGGTGATTTCAGACGTTATACCGATGGAAAGATTCAAATCACCATCAACAATGATTTAAACCCTTACCGCTTTTTGCTCACCCTTGTACATGAATATGCGCATCTGGTGACTTTTGAAGAATACAAAAGGGTGAAGCCGCACGGGGCAGAATGGAAGCGTAATTTTAAGATGTTAATGTTGCCTTTTCTCAGACCGGAAGTTTTCCCTGAGGAACTTTTAGCGGCACTGGCATCGCACTTGATCAATCCGAAGGCAAGCAGTGACAGAGATGTTAATTTATCCTTGGCATTTCGGAAATATGATGGGGTTCATGATCAAACCCTTATTTTTGAACTTCCTGATAACAGCAAGTTTCAATACCGAAACAGGACTTTTATCAAAGGGAAAAAAAGAAGAACTAAATTTGAATGTGTTGAATTACTAACAGATAAGAAGTATATATTTCATCCTCATGCAGAGGTCGAACTAATAAAATAGAATATGAATAAGAATTATTATGCCGTCATTATGGCGGGAGGAGTAGGGTCCCGATTTTGGCCGGTAAGTACCCCAAAAAACCCTAAACAATTTCACGATATGCTGGGAACAGGGCAATCATTGATACAACAAACCTTTAGCCGTTTGTCAAAAATCATACCGGCTGAACAAATTTTAATTGCTACCAATCAGCGCTATAAGGATCTGGTGATGGAACATTTACCGGAAGTAACCGAAAATCAAGTCTTACTTGAGCCTGCAATGAGAAATACTTCGCCTTGTATTTTGTACAGTGCCTTAAAAATAGCAGCGCAAAATAAAGATGCGGTAATGATTGTAGCTCCTTCTGATCACTATATAGAAAATGAGGAGGAATTTGTAAAAAATGTTGAAACTGCGTTCCAGACCTGTCAGAAAAACGATTTTTTGATGACACTGGGTATCAAACCTACTGGGCCCAATACTGGTTACGGTTATATTCAATTTGAAGCATCAGAACAAAGTGTCAAAAAAGTAATCAATTTTACAGAGAAACCTGATCTTGAGACGGCGCAAAAATTCCTGGAACAAGGAGATTATGTTTGGAATGCAGGTATTTTTATCTGGAGTGTACAGAGTATTTTGAGCTCTTTTAAAAAGAGTCTTCCAGCTATGTATGCCTTGTTTGAACAAGGTGCTTCATGTTGGAATTCTGAGGAGGAAGCAGCATTTATAGAAGTCAATTATCCAAAGGCGGATAATATTTCCATCGATTATGGAATTATGGAGAAAGCCGAGAACGTATATGTTATAGGTACGGATTTTGGATGGAATGATTTAGGAACCTGGGGTTCTTTGTATGATAAATTACCAAAGGATACACATAACAATGCCGTTGTGAAAGCCAGAGGTCATTTTATTGATGCAGCCAATAATATGGTGAGTACTCAGAGCAATAAACGAATTGTTGTAGAAGGTTTAAGTGATTACATTATTGTTGAAACGGCTGAGACCATTATGATTTATCCTAAATCTCAAGAGCAAAACATCAAACAAGTGTCCAAACAGATGGATGAGCAATTTCCTACTGATTAATTTTTAGTACATTTACTTATAAGATTTACAGCACCCTCATTTATGGATGAAAAAGAAAAAAGTCAGATAGAAGAAGACAAGAAATTCAAAGAGCAGAAGGAAGATGTTCAAAAGGAATTTAAAGGGTTTTTTCAGAGTCTGAAAGAGTACATTCCTCAGCTATTAAATATTAAAAGCGATACCGATAAGGAAGCAACTGCTAAAACCATCCGAGAAGGTATTTCTATTAAAGGTCAGACGGCGTGGATTTTAGTTTTTTCTATACTCATTGCGTCTATTGGCTTAAATGTGAGTTCAACTGCTGTAGTTATTGGAGCCATGCTTATTTCACCATTGATGGGTCCGATTTTAGGTATTGGATTTTCGATAGGTGTAAATGACGTGGATACCTTAAAGTCTTCAGTTATCAACTTTGGTGCCATGGTTTTTCTGAGTTTGCTCACCTCGTTCCTATTTTTTAGCGTTCCTTTATTTAAAGAAGCAACTCCTGAAATTTTGTCAAGAACAAAGCCAGATGTAAGAGATGTGCTGATCGCCATGACAGGTGGTCTTGCCTTGATAATTGCCATTAGTAGGCCCAAGGCCCAGTTTAATACTGTAGCCGGTGTTGCGATTGCCACTGCCTTAATGCCTCCGCTATGTACGGCAGGTTTTGGTTTGGCAACGGGTCAATTCAATTATTTTGGAAGTGCCATTTTTCTGTTTACCATTAATTCGATATTTATTGCCTTAGCTGCATTTGCAATTACAAAATATTTAAGATTTCCCATGCTTAAATATATCAATCAGGCCAAACGAAAAAGAATATCGAGAATTGCTTCTTTGATAGCGGTTATTATCATGGGTTTTAGCGTGTATCAGTTTTATCTTTTATACCTGATCAATGATTATGATACGAAAGCCGAGCGATTTATTAAGGAATTACAGGAGCAGGGGGTCAATATCATAGGTGACCCAAGTGAAAGTATTGATTATGCGGGGAAAGAATTAAAATTATATGTTTTTGGCAACAATTTTAATGCAGAGGATAAAGAACGTTGGCAAGACGATTTGGTTGACTTAGGCTTAAAAGACACCAAGCTAACGATATTGCAAAGTCAAGATGATTCTAGTATTAGAGAAGATATTGATCAGATTAAAGATATGTATATGGATAGTAATCGCATGTTGATTTCTAGAGATGAAACCATAAAAGAGAAAGAAATTAGAATTAGTAAATTAGAAAAGGATTTACGCCGGTATTATGACAACGAAGTACTCTTTGATAGGGTCGTAAAAGAGATCGGTATTAATTATAGTGGCTTAAAAAAAGTGAGTTTCGCTCAAGAGTTTGTCTCCGATTTTGAAAAAATTGATACGGCAAATATAATTTCTGTCAAATGGAAGCCTTTGGTGGCCAAGAAAAAAAGAAGGCAAGACGAGAAGAAGCTGAAAGAGTGGATGGAAGCTCGTTTAAATCTGAAAAATATTGAGATTAGAGAACTTCCATAAGAATCACATCTAACACTATTCATTGATTTTATGAAAATTCGAATTATAGTTTTATTCTTTGTTTTTTCATTGAATATCTATGGTCAAAAAGTAAAGTTTAACAAGGGGAAGGCCTTGCAGCGAAACTACTATACCGAGCTGGCTTATGAGCAGTTAAAGAGCAAATTGATTATTCCGGTTGAGATTGAAGGCAATAGCTATCGCTTTTTATTTGATACAGGGGCTCCCAACTTAATCAGTCATTCCTTAAGAGATATAATTCAGACCAGAATGCTCAGCAGCATTGATGTGAAAGATGCCAATGATAAAAAACAACCTTTGGATGTTGTTGTAATTCCATTGTTGACTCTTGGTGAAGTTAGTTTTAAAAATGCACCAGCCATCGTAAATGATGCGAATAGCAATTTTTTGTTCGAATGTTTAAAAATTGACGGCATTATTGGTAGTAATTTACTGAGAAAATCGATTGTTCAGGTAGATTCAAAAAGAAAACGATTGATCATAAGTGACCAACTTGATAAGATGAATCTGCAGGACTTGAATTATCTTGATATGGCGCTGGATGCCAATCAGAGCAGTCCTTATATTTGGATCGATCTTTCAGGTGCAGGTAAGGCAAGAGAACAGGTGCTGTTCGATACGGGAGCCGAAGGCTTTTATGACCTGTCTTTTAATAGTTTTAAAAAATTAAATGAGCTGGGTGTTTTTTCTCATATGGAAAAGGCGGAAGGCTTTAAAGGATTGGGGCTGTTTGGAGTCTCGGAATCAACAGTGCATTACAGGGTGCAAGTTCCTGCCATAGGGGTGCTGGGGGCCGTATTTTCAAATGTTATCAGTGTTTCAACTCCGGCAGTAAAATCAAGGTTGGGAGCCGATATCTTTGATTATGGAATAGTGACCTTAAATTTCAAAGATCAAAGGTTCTATTTTGAGCCCTTTGGCAATAAGGTAGATCTTCATGAAGAGGTGTGGGCCTTTAGTCCAACAGTACAAGACGGAAAGCTAGTTATTGGTTTGGTGTGGGATGATGATTTTTCTAATCAGTTAAATCCTGGAATTAAAATTCTGAAAATAAATGATTTAATTACTGATTCAATCAATATATGCGATCTTTTGGTCATGGAATCCCCGCTGAAGGGGCTGGATACATTACAGATTTTAGTTGAAAATGCAACAGGTGAAGTCTATGAGTTGCATTTAAAAAAATATAGTTTACAGGAAAACCCCAGTCAAAAATAGCTTACCCTTTATTGTAGAGTTCCCTCACTTTTTTATAGAGATTTGACGAATAAACAAAATCTGTAACTGCTTTGTTGTCAGTTTTAAAAATTGTTTTAAAGGAACCTTCCCATTCTTTAAGGCCTTGTTTTAGAAATATGATTTTTTCTCCAATTTCCATGACTGAGTTCATGTCATGAGAATTGATAATCGTGATCATCTGGTATTCATCTGTTATTTCCTGAATCAGATTATCAATTACGATGGCGGTTTGAGGATCGAGACCTGAATTGGGTTCATCACAAAACAAGTATTTTGGATTCATGACGATCGCTCTGGCAATGGCTACTCTTTTTTGCATCCCTCCAGAGATCTCTGCCGGAAATTTAGTATTTACATTTTCCAGGCGAACCCTTTTAAGAACAAAATTAACCCGCTCAAGCATCTCTTCCTCAGATTGATTGGTAAACATTTTAAGCGGAAACTTTATATTATTCTCAATCGTTTCTGAATCAAACAAGGCACCACCCTGAAATACCATCCCTATCTCTTTTCGCAATTCTCTTCTTTCAGAGATACTCATTTTACTATAATAACGATTGTCATAGCAAATATCTCCTTGTTCCGGGGAGAAGAGTCCCAGTAAGCATTTTAGAAAAACAGTCTTTCCTGAGCCACTGGAGCCTATGATCATGCTGGTATCTCCTTTGTGAAATGTGGCTGATACTCCTTTTAATATTGGCTGATCACCAAAAGATTTGTATATGTCTTTAACTTCAATCATTTATCCTAAAAGCATTTGAGTTAAGAAATAATTTAATAAAATAATGACAATACTGGTCCAGACAACGGCCTGAGTACTTGCTTTTCCCACCTCAAGCGAGCCTCCTTTTACATAGAATCCATAAAATGAGGGGATGGTTGAAATAACAAAGGCAAAAACCATGGTTTTGATAAGCGCATATCTGATCAAATAAGGTTGAAAGTCCATTTGAATACCCGCAACATAACTATCTGACGTAAAGAGTCCGGTCATAAAACCTGATACCCATCCTCCAAAAATACCTAAAAACATGGCTAGCAATACAATAAAGGGATAAAAGAATACAGCTGCAATTACCTTTGGAAATACCAGGTAGTTGAGCGCATTTACTCCCATAACCTCTAAGGCGTCAATTTGCTCTGTAACCCTCATGGTTCCTATGCTTGAAGTGATATAAGACCCTACTTTTCCGGCTAGAATGATGGACATAAAAGTGGGAGCAAATTCGAGAATAATAGACCTTTTGGTGGCAAAGCCTATTAGGTATTTGGGAATCCACGGACTGTCAACGTTCAGGGCTGTTTGAATAGCAACAACGCCACCAACGAAAAAAGAAATAAATGCCACAATCCCTAAAGATTTCAGACCTAATTCTTCTATTTCTTTGAAGAGGCTTTCTCTGAATACTGATCCTTTTTGAGGCCTTTTAAAAACCTGACCAAGCATAATAAAATAGAGCCCGATATTTTGAAGGTATTTCATAACGTTTAGAATAATGCTAAAATATTAAAATTTAGCAGACATATAGTCATATTAAAATTCTTTTATCCTTAAATTTGGCCATCAAAAAAAAGAGAATGAAAAAAACACTTTTTGTTTTAAGCCTTTTACTGAGTACGATACAAGTTGAGGCACAAGAGATTACAACGGTAGATAGGCCCAAGTTGGTGGTTGGGATAATTGTGGATCAGATGCGATACGATTATCTCACTAGATTTTATGACAGATACAGTGAAGATGGTTTTAAGCGAATTTTAAGAGAAGGTTATAATTTTGAGAACGCTCATTTTAATTATGTGCCAACCGTTACAGCCGTTGGGCATGCTTCTGTATATACAGGGACAACAGGCAGTGGTCATGGAATCATAGCTAATGACTGGTATGACAAGTACAAGGGGAAGATGATTTATTGTGTGGATGATTTTGACTATCAGGCAGTCGGTACAGAGAAGATCTACGAACAGAAGTCGCCAAAAAGATTGATGGCAACGACGGTTACGGATGAATTAAGGATGTCTCAGAACATGGGTGGTAAAACTATAGCCATTGGTCTGAAAGACCGATCTGCCGTGCTGCCAGGCGGTCATACTTCAAATGGATCATATTGGTTTGTAGGAAAAGAAGAGGGGAGTTTTATTACCTCATCTTATTATATGGAGTCGCTGCCGAAATGGGTAAATGATTTCAATAAGAAACAATGGCCAAAAAAATACATGAAAAATGATTGGGAGACCTTGTATCCGATTAAATCTTATAAAGCAAGTATCGCTGATGATAATCCATATGAAGGTGTTTTTATAGGGGAGGAAAAACCAGTCTTTCCTCATGAGCTTAAAAAATTAAGCGAGGAGAACGGACATTTTGACCTGATAAAAGAAACACCCTATGGTAATTCTCTTTTAAAAGAATTTGCCTTCGCTGCTATAGAAGGCGAGGAATTAGGAAAGAGAGATTATACAGATTTCCTGGCCATTAGTTTTTCGAGCCCGGACTATATAGGTCATAAGTATGGTCCTGACTCTAAGGAAATTGAAGATACTTATTTAAGGCTTGACTTGGAGGTTGCTGAGCTTCTTTCATATTTAGATAAGGAGCTTGGAAAAGGCAACTATAGCCTGTTTTTGACAGCCGACCATGCAGTGGTTCCGGTACCGGCCTATCTAAAATCTTTAAAAGTTCCAGGTGGATATTTTGATTATTCCAAGTTTAGAGAGTACCTCGATAATTTGACATCTGAATATTACCAGGTGTCTCATTTGGTTGAGAATGTATCCAATAATCAAATATTTTTGAATCGCGCGGTTTTAGATAGTTTAAAGCTGGATGCGACTGTGGTTGCTGAGAAATTATCACATGAAATCATCAATTATAATGGTATTTATCGGGTTGTAACAGCCAAAACACTGCAGACTACTGATTTTCAGTCAGGCATCTTGAATTATGTTCAAAACGGATATAATCAGAAGTTTTCCGGAGATATCATGATGGTTCCAAATCCGGGTATTATATCAACATATCATGAGAATTCAGGGACCACCCATGGTTCAGGGTATGCGTATGACACGCATGTGCCTATCATGTTTTTTGGTAAGGGGTTTAAGAGTGGCAGGAGCAAGGATTATGTCGAAATCATCGATATTGCTCCTACAATTTCGAATTTGCTTCAAATTTCATTTCCAAATAGCGCAACAGGAAAGGTTTTGTCAGATGCCTTAAGGTAGAACTGAAAAAAAATAACACTGTTTAAAAACAAAAAACTCTCCAATTTATTGGAGAGTTTTTCTTCTTTAACAATAACAATTTTCCCTAGTTTTAAAATAAAAAAAACTAATGAGTTTATACAACGCGACAAAGTTTTTTATATTGTTGAGATGGAAAAATAAATTAATATTTTTTTAAATTATCACTTTAAGTAGGGGTAATTTCTGAACCGTTTTTCAATAAACTAAAGCGCATAAAAAAACTCTCCATTTTACCGGAGAGTTCTCTTCTTTAACAATAACAATTTTCCCTAGTTTTAAAATAAAAACTAATGAGTTAATACAACGCATATACATTTCTAATATTGTAATGCGTTCAAAAAAAAATGCAGAAAAATTCGGATTATTTTTTCTTTGAAGAAATTCTATTTTTTTCCTTTTGTCTTTTGACCTCTGGTTTTAGGCTTTTTATACTTTTTTTTGATCTCTCTTTTATAAGATCCTCCCAGGTTCACTTTTTTATTTTTTTCGCTTTTTTCATGAAACGCGGCACCTGATTTCGTAAGGGTCTTTTTTTTGCTGCCTATTTCTTTTTCGGAACTGCGGTCCTTTTCTTCTGGCATTAATTCTTTTGAAACCTCTACTTCCTCCGGAAGAGGGTTAATAGGGATTTCCTGTTGCATTAAAATTTCGATCTCCAGCAAGGTTTCTTCTTCAGAGGGAACAAATAGAAAGATGGCATCACCGCTTTTTCGAGCGCGTCCGGTTCTTCCAATTCTGTGAATGTATTGCTCCGGATATTTAGGAGCATCGAAATTAATTACATGGCTTACACCCTCTATGTCCATACCTCTGGATACAATGTCTGTTGCAATTAGGATTCGTGCGCTGCCATTTTGAAAGTTTTCTATGGCTTGAAATCGGTAATTCTGAGACTTGTTCGAGTGAATTAAATCCATCTCTTCCGTAAAGACTTCTTCCAGTTCCTGATAGAGTCTGTCGGCAATTTTTTTATTCTTCGTAAATACCAATACTTTTTCAAAAGAGTCTGAAGGAAGCATGTATTTTAGGTAATTTACTTTGGTTTTATAATTGGGAACGGAGATTCCTGATTGCGTGATCTTTTCTAGTGGGGTTCCAACGGGGACAATTTCTATTTTTCTGGGTCTATGAAAAAAGCTATTAATCATATCCTCAACATCTTCAGTGATCGTTGCTGAGAACATGATGTTTTGTCGTTTTTTTGGCAATATATCCAGTATGTTAAGCAGTTGTGGCCTAAAACCGATAAAAAGCATCTCGTCCACTTCATCAAGAACTAGTTTTTGAATCGACGAGAGTCTCAGTACGCCTGAAACAGCCAGGTCAAAAAGTCTTCCCGGGGTGGCAACCAGGATGTCTAAGCCCTCCACGATCATTTCTTTTTGTGTGTTAATGTTTGCACCTCCAAAAACTCCTGCAATTCTGACATTTTGATAAGTGGTTAACTCTTTTGCAACAGTTACAACCTGAGCCACCAGTTCTCGTGTTGGCACCAATACCAGTATTCTTGGGTGTATTTGTTCCGAATAGGTCAGTGATTTAAGTATAGGGAGCAGGTAGGCAAGCGTTTTGCCGGTTCCGGTTTGTGCAAGACCAACCATGTCATTTCCTGAGTTCACCGCGGGAATCGATTTTGCCTGAATGGGTGTGGGAGATGTTATACCCATATCATTCAAGGCCTTTAATTGTGGTTTGTTGATTTTCAGATCCTCAAATGATTTCATAGGGAGTGTTTTGATTTTACAAAATTAATTATACATTCGGGAATTCTAACATAAGTTTGATAAATATTAATTCTTACGATATGATTCAACGTTTTGTAGTTGTTTTTCTACTGGTTTTTATGGGGTGTGTTTCTTTGGTGTCCTGCTCAGGCAGCGATACGCCTACCGAGGCTATTGAAAATGAATATGAGCTGGATCGGGAAGTTTTTCAGATTCAGACTGATATGTATCGGGTGATGGGAGATAATCAGGGGGCAATTCAGCAGTTGAGGATACGAGAGCCCTTGTCAAATGCGGAAACATTTGATGTAATTGTGATCAGTCCAAAATCAAGTTCCGGATCGCTTGAGGGCACTTATGTATATAGTCAAACGGGAGATGTAGGCACATATAATCTTGAGTTTGTCCATGCGCTTGATAATCGGGGTGATTCTGATTGGTACACATCCGGAGATGATGGCGAGCGTTTAGAAATCACCTATATGGGTAAAGAAGAAGGGCAAGATATCTACAGGGTTGTTATCTCAAGTTTTACACTCAATTATGGTTATTGGGATTTTTTAGCGAGTAAATGGGTTTCAAGTGGACAAAAGGCTTTTAAGCTTTCGTACGAAGGCATTATTGAAATGTAAGTATTTATTTGTCAGGCTAAGGAAGCTGTCTTAGATGGCTTTAATGCAGTTCTCAAGTTTTGTTTTTACCTCTTTGGCAAGTTGACCAAGGTTGTTGTTTTCTACTGCCTGCATGGATGCCATTGGGTCTACGGCAGAAATCTCTATATCACCTTTGTTTCTTTCTTGCACAATTACATTACAGGGGAGCATGGTTCCAATTTTGTTTTCCGATTGTAATGCTTTGTAGGCAAAACCAGGATTGCATGCGCCGAGAATTTTATAATTGTAAAAATCGACATCCAGCTTTTTTTTAAGGGTAGCTTTCAGATCAATTTCTGTCAAAATACCGAATCCTTCAGTTTGAAGGGCAGCTGTAATTTTTTCAATTCCTTCTTCAAAAGAAGTGTTTTTTAATGTTTTACTGATGTAATAACTCATGATATTAAATTGAAATTATTGATGGTGTTTCTACTTCTAAAGTTAGTTATTTTAGTCTTAGATTTTTAATTTTTTTTGAGTTTATTTTATAGGAGCAGTCTTGCTGTTTTGGACCGCTTTTTTTTTCGGTTCTGATCATTATTATAGAAGAAAAATGGGGTGTAGAGTGGGGTGGCCGGATTGGGTTTTTATAGTTTCTGACTTGGTTTTTACAGGAAAATGAAAATCATGCCATTTAATTGCTAAATAACTGTTAGTAAGCATATTGCATATAAAAATAACGGCAATATAGATATTCTCTATAGTGCAAAATTGACTAAAATTATAAAATAATAATTTTTAATAAAATGGTAATTACCAGCTATTTTGATAAGATTATTTTAAGTGTTGAGTTAAAATTAGTCAAAAAATAGATAAAAACTGAAAAATGATGGTTAAAAAGAGTGCAGAAGGTCAAATTTAATCAAATAATTGACATGCACAAATTGATATATGTTTTAAAAAAAAACCTGATTATTCGGGCTTACTTTTTCTTCATTTCAACATGTTGTCCAGAGGAAATTTTAGATTTTTTATGACCCTGAATGGACCGTACATTGATTGGTTTTTCAATTAAAATTGAGAGCTTGGAATTGGAGGCTGCTTGTTAATGTTTAATGTTCTGATATAATATCATATCAAAAGTTCAACGCAACATTTAATTCTTTATAGAAAGTCGAAATTCTTGAACTGAAAATTTTTTGAATCCGATTACTTTATTTAAATTCCCAAAAAAAAATACAGCGTTATGATGAACAGGTTGATGTTATTATTGATTTTTGGTTTTGGTATGATTTCTTGTGGAGGTGATAGTGATCCTGAAACGCCCCCTGTGGTGTTGCCACAGAATTTAGTTGTTACCTATGAAATTGAAGGAGCCACCAGTAGTGATCCCGAAGGAGATGGAAGTGGCAACGTAACATTTAAAGCTACAGCAAGTAATACAACTTCATTTAGATTGGAGTACGATGGAAATTCACAACCTATGCCTAATGGAGAGTTGACCGTGACTTTTGAATTACCAGGAGTGCAGGCTTATGATGTGAAAGTAACGGCTTTTGGGGCAGGAAATGCCTCCATAAATAAAAGTGTAAGTCTGGATGTAAAAAAGGAATATGAAGTACCCGCTGATATTTTGAGTCTTTTAACGAACAACGATTCACAGAAATGGAGAATCAAAAGTGAGTCTGCAGGTCATATGGGGGTAGGTCCTTTGGGGGCAAATGCACCTGATTACTGGACGGCAGCGGCGTTTGAAAAAGAAAATACAAGTATGTATGATGATGAATTTGTGTTTAGTACCGATAAATCCTTTAGTCACAAAACTGGAGGTGCTGTATACGGGAAAGCAGGTCCTTTGGAATCAGATCTGGGATCCTCTTCTGAGCCAAAGAATGACGAAGATGAGATTGAAAACTATGCCTTGGCTGATTACTCAGGTACCTGGCAATATGCGCCCATCAGAGGGCAGGATGTTTTGTATCTGTCGGATAATGGGTTTTTAGGTTTTTATGTTGGTGGAACACATGCCTACACGATTTTAGCAAAAACCGACAAAGAGCTGATTCTAAGAACTGATGGAGCAGATGACCTGAGTTGGTTTTTTATCTTGACCACGGAAGAAGAGGCGGTTATTCCTGCGGATCCTGAATATACAAATTTAGTTTGGTCAGATGAATTTGATGCAGACGGTGCTCCGGATGACAGTAAATGGACGTACGATATAGGAGATGGCAGTGGTCCAGGTGAACCTGGTAAAGGTTGGGGTAACAATGAGGAGCAATATTATACAGATAGGTCTGACAACGTGATTGTGGAAGATGGAGTTTTAAAGATCATTGCAAAAAAGGAAATCTTCGGTGGTTCCCCTTATACATCAACAAGAATGAAAACTCAGGGAAAATACGACTTTACATATGGTCGTGTTGATATAAAAGCTAAATTACCTTCAGGAGGTGGCACGTGGCCTGCCTTATGGATGTTGGGCTCTAATATTACAACTGTAAGCTGGCCAGCCTGTGGTGAGATAGATATTATGGAATATGTTGGAAATAATCCCGGAAAGGTACAAAGTGCGTTGCATACGCCTTCAAGTTCTGGAAATACAGTGAATTACAGGAAAACTGATATTGAGAATGAAAATGATCAGTACCATATTTACTCGATGATCTGGTCTGAGGATCAAATTTCATTTTTATTAGACGGTGAAAGGTTTTATACGTATAATCCGCTAATCAAAGATACTAGCAACTGGCCGTTTGATAAGGACCAGTTCCTGATTATGAATATCGCCATGGGTGGAGTTCTCGGAGGAAACATCGATGCCTCCTTTAGCGAAGCGGAAATGGTTATTGATTATGTGAGAATTTATCAGTAAAAAGAAATTTGTAGTTTAACCTTCGATTTTTTTTGCTACTATTCAAATCGACAGATTGAACAGGTTGATTTTGCAATTGTGCATATGTTGGTAGCGGAATGCTTTAAAAATGAAGGGAAGAGGCATGAGGTGTATCTTAATTACCATTTATCTATTTTTAGTTCATTTAGGACTGACAGGTCAGGAACTTCCTCCTGTACAGAATTATGGTACGATAGATTATAATGCAGGAAACCAAAACTGGTCAATTACACAAGATGCCTCCAAACACCTGTATTTTGGAAATAACAATGGTCTTTTAGAATTTAACGGCTCTTTATGGACCTTATATCCATCTCCCAACGGTACGATCATTCGAGCCGTTTATGAGAAGGATGGTTTGATCTATTCTGGATGTTTTATGGAATTTGGTTTCTGGCAAAGGGATCAATTCGGAGATTTGATCTACACCTCTTTAATAGATAAGTTATCAGTGCCTCTTATAGAAGATGAGCATGTTTGGAATATTACTTCTCGAGATAAATGGATCTTGTTCCAGACCTTGGATCGGTTATATATATACCATACGGAAGAAAAGACATTTAAAATTGTCGATTTTGAAGTGTCCAGGGCAAAAATATTCAACCTGAAGGATAAATTATTTCTGCAGAAAGGTGATGGAGGCTTGTACAGCATACAAAATGGAAAGCCGGTACTTGAATCCTCGGATAAAATCTTATTGAATAATTTTATAGTTGGTCTTTACCATGATAAAGACCGGCTACTGCTGTTAACAGAGCGTGGAGATTTTTACCATTTCGATGAAGGGGTGTTGACAGCTTGGGAGGTGGAGGCATTGAAAAATGAAACGGATCTGACCCTGTATTCCAGTCAAAAGCTGAGTGATGGTGGTTTTGTTCTGGGAACGATTTCTAAAGGATATATACGTCTGGACAAAGATGGAAAACCCTTAGAGCGGATGAATCAGGAAAATGGACTGGTGAATAATACAGTTCTGACTGTATTTCAAGATGTTGATGATAATTTATGGCTGGGACTTGATAATGGTATAAGTACGATTAATTTAGAATCTGCCTTTAAGGTTTATACAGATTCAAAAGGGAAGTTCGGTTCAGTGTATACATCGCTGGAGCATCAGGGTATCTTGTATTTAGGAACGAACCAAGGTCTTTTTGCAAGAGAATTAGGGAGCTCACAAGACTTTCGGCTCCTGAAAGGAACGTCGGGGCAGGTTTGGAACCTCTCCAGCGTGTCAGATGTATTAATTTGCAGTCATAATGAAGGGACCTTTATCATAGATGGCTTTAATGCAAGACATATTTATGCTGGTTCCGGAACCTGGGAAGTAAAAACAGTTCCTGAGCATAATGATCTGTTGTTACAGGGGAATTATGACGGTTTTAGTGTTTTAGAAAAGTCAAATGGAAGATGGACTTTTAAAGGGAAAATAGAGGGTTTCGAAATTTCATCAAAATCATTTGAATTTGCAGGCCCTGAAAAGGTGCTGATGAATCATGAATACAGTGGAGTTCATATCATCGATATGGATCCGACTTTTACCTCTGTCAAAAAAGTCGCTAACCTTGAGCCCAAGGGGGTAGACTCACAGGTGTTTAAATTTCGGAATAGAATTTTATATTCTTCCAGTGAAGGTGTTTTTAATTTTGACAAGAAGACATTGGAAATGCAGAAAGACAGCCTGTTAACAGCGGTGTTTTATAATCCGATGGATCCTATCTCGGGAAAGTTAATTACAGACAAGAAAAATAACCGATTGTGGGGATTTTCAGCAAATAATCTTATCTATCTGAGTCCTGATACTTTTGATGGTTCACCAAAAAAAATGCAATTACCTATTCCAACGTTCTTTCGAAGGAATCAAGGAGTATTGGGTTATGAAAGCATTTCATTACTGTCAGACGGAAATTATGTTATTGGATCGTCGAATGGCTATTCAATTCTTGATTTGAAAAAAAGCCATGAAAAAGAATATCGTATAACAATCAATAGTTTTTTGCAAAAATTTCTTCATAAAGACAATGAAAAACTTGATTTAAGTCAAGAACTAACTTTTAATTATGATGAGAATAACTTGATCTGTTATTACGGTATTCCTGAATATGACAATTATGCAGAAGTGAAATATCAATATAGGTTAATAGGTTTCGATGATGAATGGAGTAAATGGTATTCGGAGCCATTTATATCATTGGAGAACTTACCTTTTGGCACCTATAGTTTACGGATTCGAGGGCGTGTAGGCAATTCCTTGACAGAAAACACAGCGTCACTGGATTTTAAGGTGAGCAGACCTTGGTATTTGTCAATTACGGCGATTGTTTCTTATGTTTTACTTTTTTTAACAGCCATGCTTGTTATTAATAGATTGTTTGTTGTGTATTACAGGAGGCAACGAACCAAACTGATCGAGGATAACAATAAGCAGCTGGAATTTAACCGCTTGGAAAGTGAGCAAGAGATTATGAAGATTAAAAATGATCAGTTGAGGATTGAGCTGGAAAGTAAGAATCGAGAATTGGCAACCACAGCCATGAGTATGATCAATAAGAATGAGTTGCTCCAAGGAATAAAGAATGATCTTTTACAGCTCGAAAATAGTGCATCAAGAAAAGAAGTAGCCAAGGTTATTGATCAGAATCTCAGTAATAACAATGATTGGGAGTTTTTCAAAGAAGCGTTTAATAATGCTGATAAAGACTTTCTGCATAAGATAAAGAAACTTCATCCCAGCCTAACGGCGAATGACTTAAAATTCTGTGCATTTTTGCGACTGAATCTAAGCTCAAAAGAAATAGCTCCTTTGTTAAATATTTCTGTCAGAAGTGTCGAAATTAAACGCTACCGCTTAAGAAAAAAAATGAATTTAGAGCATTCAGAAAACCTTATTGAGTACATTTTGGCTATTTAAGCCCCTACAACTGTTAAAAAATTCTGAAATTTACTACAACATTACCACAACATTATAGCGTAAACCCTTGTTTTCGGATACATCATTGATTTTTTTTTTTTTGATTTTCAAGTTTGGTATCATGTCTTCAGAACCCTAGTATTTGCGCACAATTGATACTATTTTATCATAATTATATACTTAATTATCTTCCGTAAAGCATCAAACGTATGCTTTTTGTATAGGCTTGATTTATGGAATTGCGGTTTGAGTCGATTAATTTTCAACTTCAAATATAATTGTATGAAATCAAAAATAATTTTTTTCGTTTTCCTCTTTGTTGTTGCAGGCTTATCGGCTCAAAATGTAACAGTGAAAGGAACGGTTTATGAAAATGCTGATTCACCGCTTCCAGGTGTGAGTATTTTGATAAAAGGTACAAGTACAGGAACAGCCACCGATTTTGATGGAAATTTTGTCCTGGAAGATGTACCACTTTCTTCCGTGCTGGTCTTTTCTTATGTCGGATTTCAGGAATATGAAATGGTCATTGAGAATGGAGATCCTTTAACGATTACGTTAATAGAAGATGCAGAATCTTTGGATGAAGTAATATTGATCGGTTATGGAACCCAGGCCAAAAAAGAAATCACAGGTGCTGTTGCAGTTGTTGGATCGGAAACAATTGAGAAATTAAATCCTGTCAGGGTGGAACAAGCCTTACAGGGACAGGTTTCCGGTGTGAGTATTACGGCGCAGTCCGGGTCTCCTGGTAGTGCCTCCAACATTAGAATAAGGGGTGTGACTACAAATGGTAACAATAATCCTTTAATACTTGTAGATGGTAACGTGATTGAAGACCTGAGCGTTATCAATCCAAATGACATTGAAAGTATCAATGTACTGAAGGATGCCACAGCAGGTATTTATGGTGTTAGAGCAGCAAATGGTGTGATTCTGATTACCACCAAAACAGGTTCTAAAAGTAGTGATGTAACTTTTGATCTGGATACGTATGCAGGAGTCCAGCAAACGACCAGGGAAATACCCGTGTTAAATGCCACTGAATATGGTGTTTTGGTAAACGAAAGTTATGTAGCAGGAGGAAGTACGCCTCCGTTTTTGGATTTTACCCAATTGGGTACCGGTACAGACTGGCAAAATGAAATTTTTCAAACGGCCCCGATTGCCAATGTAAACTTTGCAGTTAATAAAGGTTGGGAAAATTCAAAACTATCAGTTGGAACCTCCTACCTAACTCAAGATGGTATTGTTGGAGGCAGCGACGCTCGATTTAAACGATTTACAGGAAGGGTTAACTATAATTTAGATTTTTTGAAAAATTTCAGATTAACTACTTCAGCCATATATACGAATACCGATAGAAAGAATCTTCTTGAAAATACTTTGGGATCCGTTTTATTCAATGCCCTGAACATGGCGCCTAATTTAACGGTCAGGGATGCCAATGGAGATTACACACTCGCTGAAGGCTTAGGGAATGAAGTGATCAATCCTGTGGCACAAATAGAAAACACCTATAATGATACCTATGTAGATAAGATTAGTGGTGTATTAGGACTTAACTATACTTTTTTAGAAAATTTTTCTGCCGAATCAAGAATTCAATTTAATTATTCCGAAGTAAATGGAAAGGTGTTTATGCCTGAAGTATA
The DNA here is from genome assembly GCF_051011215.1 of Lutimonas sp. Taxonomy (NCBI): domain Bacteria; kingdom Pseudomonadati; phylum Bacteroidota; class Flavobacteriia; order Flavobacteriales; family Flavobacteriaceae; genus Lutimonas; species Lutimonas sp. The sequence continues at coordinate 30,885 of NZ_JBPCUJ010000125.1, read as the reverse complement.
TTATGGTTCAGGAAAAGTATTCAATGTGACAAGAAATAGCGTCAATGAGTATCAGAATATTTATAGAGATTATACCTGGGATAATTTTATTACCTATAAAAACAATTGGAATGAAACTCATGACCTGACAGCATTACTTGCAATGTCGGTGAGACAGGAAACCGGACAATTGTCGGGGTTCACAGGTTTTGACATACCAGATAATTCATATGAAAATGCAAGTTTGGAAAACGCTTCAGATATAGAGGATAACTATATCAACGGAGGTGATACATATGACACCAGATTACTTTCCTATTTTACAAGAGTTCAATATGGTTATAAGGGAAAGTATCTACTATCTGTTGTTTTAAGAAGAGATGCTTCCACGAGATTTGGTCCTGAAAACAGGGCAGGATATTTCCCATCTGTTTCGGCAGGTTGGGTAATGACTGATGAATCCTTTATGGAGAAAAGCTCGTGGTTGAATTTCATGAAGTTAAGAGTAAGTTATGGTATTGTGGGTAATGATAGAATTGCCGATTATGGATACGTATCGCTGCTCAATGGAGAAGGAACCTATGTTCTCAATGACGAATTAATCTATGGAAAGGCAGAAGGTGCTTTGGCAAATCCCGAGATTCAATGGGAAAAGCAAAAAACATTTGATGTTGGTCTGGATATGAAATTCTTGGATAATAAAATAGATGTTACCATGGATTACTTTAATAAAACAACTGAGGATCTGCTATTGGTGCCTCAGGTATCTGGAATTTTAGGTGCGAGTGCACCAGGATCAAGACCGCCTATTGTAAATGCTGGTTCTGTAGATAATAAAGGTTTTGAATTTTCTATCGCCTACCGGGATGATTTCTCTGATGATTTTCAATTCAATGTTAGCTTTAACATGACCTACTTACAAAATGAGGTAACAGCTGTAGCAGGTGAAAATGCTTTTGTACCAGGAGGTTCATTCGGTGTGGGACAGGAACCGCCATCAAGAATGGAAGTGGGACAGCCTATGGGTTATTTCTATGGACTTGAAACGGATGGAGTATTCCAAAATCAAGAAGAGGTGGATAGTCATGCTACGCAAACCAATGCAGCGCCGGGCGACCTGAGATATGTTGACACGAACAATGACGGGCAGATCAATGAAGAGGACAGAACATATATCGGTGATCCAATTGCCCCATGGACCATGGGTATGAATATTGGGATGAACTATAAACGTTGGGATTTTGGCATGTATTTATTCTCTTCCATCGGCAATGAGATCGTTCGAAATTATGAGCGAAACCAGCCATTGACAAACAGAAGCTCTTATTTTCTGAATAGATGGACGGGTGAAGGAAGTACAGATTCTTTCCCAAGGGTAACAACAGGAGCAAATTCAAACGGATTATTCTCAGACTTTTATGTAGAGGATGCTTCTTATTTGAGAATTCAGAATATTCAATTGGGATATACATTTGATACTGATAACTCAAAAGCGCTTAATAAATTCAGGTTATATGCATCTGTAAACAATGCCTATACATTTACAAAGTATCAAGGGTTTGATCCATCAGCATCTACAGGAGAACCGATTGGAGGAGGAATTGATCAAGGTTTCTATCCGATTCCAAGAACCTATATGTTGGGTGTAAATCTAAAATTTTAAAAAAATGAAAACACTTAAAATAAAAACAATAGTAGTTGTATTCGCTTTCGCTGCACTTACAGCCTGTAGCGATGATTTTGTGGATGTGGAATCAAAGGATCAGAATTCGGAAGATTTCTTCAACAGTGAAGGAGATTATCAGGAAGCTTTGATAGGAGCCTACGACCTGCTTCAATCTTCCTATATCAACGTTATGCTGGGTGAGATCGCTTCCAACAATACGCTTGCTGGAGGTGAAAGTGCCAATGATGTAATTGGAATACAGGAAATTGATGATATGATTCATACGCCGGTAAACCAGCAACTCAGAGATATCTGGGGATGGATGTACTCTGGAGTAAACAGAGCGAATTACATTATGGAATTTCAGGATAAAACAGATTTTCCAAATAAAAACATCGTACTGGCACAGGCTCGTTTTTTAAGATCCTATTATTATTTTGAATTGATAAAGTGGTTTGGAGATGTTCCTTTTCAGATTGATAAAAGAATTCAGTTTGGAGATCAATTTGAATTGGATAGAACGCCAAAGGCTGAAATATATGCGCAAATAGAGCTTGACCTCATCTTTGCTGCAGAGAATCTTCCGGTTTCATGGGAAGAATCAGAAACAGGTCGTGCGACAAAAGGATCCGCTCAGGCACTTTTAGGCAAGATCTATTTGTATCAGGACAAATTTTCTGATGCAGCAGGAGCCTTTGAATTGGTTATTGCCGGGCCTTACGATTTGATTGATGATTATAATACCATTTTTGAACAAGAAGGTGAAAACAATATGGAATCAATCTTCGAAGTGCAATACACGGATAAAGAAGGAGCCGGGTTTGGTTGTCTTCAATGTAGTGAAGGGAATGTAGCCGTCGGATTTAATGGCATCAGAAACTACAGCGGTCCTACGTTTGATTCAGGATTCAGTTTTAACGTTCCTACCCAGGAAGCGGCAGATCAATATGAAGAAATCGATCAGAGAAAGGATGTTGCGATACTTGATATCGTAGCTTGGTCGGCAGAAACCGGAGCAACTTATGCTGAAGGGTATGAGCATACAGGGTTTTTCAATAGAAAATACATTGCTCGTCAGGGAGATCTCAATACTGGAGATGCCAATTTAACAAATCCAAACAATTACAGAGCTATTCGTTTGGCCGATGTTTTATTGATGGCGGCAGAGGCTTATAACAGAGGAGGGCTTGATGACAGTAAGGCGCTACTTTACTTAAATCGAGTAAGAGTAAGAGCCGGATTACCTGAAGTTACACAGACAGGTACTGAGTTAACCAATACCATTTACCAGGAAAGACGATTGGAGCTATTAGGTGAAGGGCATCAGTTTTTTGACTTGGTGAGAACTGGCAGAGCTGCACAGGAAATACAAGGATTTACAAGTGGGAAACACGAATTGTTCCCAATTCCTTCCATAGAAATAGAATTAGCAGGAGATCGTTGGGCACAAAACCCCGGTTATTAAAAAATATAAAAAAGAAGAAAGATGAAATATTTAAAAACCCTTTTAGTATTAATTATTTTTGGATCGGCATTTGTTGCTTGTGAAAAAAACGATGTTTCTTATGCTTTTCAAGAAATATCAGCCCCTACGAACGTAACGAGCGTGTTTGACATTGCTCAGGATGATTCAGGTGTGGTAACGGTAACTCCTTCAGGTGAAGGAGCCCAATCATTTAATGTTTATTTTGGAGATGTTGAAGACGAAACGCCGGAAGTGGTTACTCCCGGAGGATCGTTAGACCATGTATATGACGAAGGTCAATACAGTGTTCGAGTCATAGGAGTTGGTTCTACGAACTTAACCAGTGAATTTACTCAGGTAATTAATATCTCATTCAGTGCCCCTGAAAATCTTGAGGTGGTTATAGATCAAAGCAATCCTAACCCCAAAATAATAAAGGTAAGTGCAAGCGCAGATAATGCAACGATGTTTGAAGTATACTTCGGTGATGTTGAAGATGAAGAACCATCTCAACTGATGCCAGACAGTGAAATTGAACATACCTACGAAGCTTCCGGTGATTATACCGTAAGAGTAGTAGCGATTGGAGCAAGTGCCGAAACAATAGAATCTTCAGAGGATATTACTATTGGCGAGGCTTCAGGAGCGATGGCATTACCAATTACATTTGATGATCCTTCTGTAAACTATGCATTTGGAACATTTAACGGAACAACTTTTGAAGTAGTGGACAACCCAGATCTTTCAGGTGTAAATACAGAAGAATCGAAAGTAGGTGCAGTTACAAATTCCGGTGTGAACTGGGAAGGCGTAGCCGCTACTTTAGGCACTCCGGTTGATTTTGGTGGAGACAATAAAACCATTATGATCAAGGTTTGGTCGAATGTTGAATTACCAGTGTTATTGAAATTTGAAGGTGGTGAAGACGGAGCACGTGAAAATGAAGTAACTGCTACTCATGGTGGTACAGGATGGGAATTACTCAGCTTTAATTTTGCAACCGACGCGGTTAAGAGTTATATCGACGGTAATCAAGGTGCGGGAGAGCCTTTCGTACCTACCGGAAAGTACGGCACTATGGTTATTTTTATTGACGGTCCTGGAACAGCAGCAGGAACATTCTATTTAGATGATATAGAACAAGAGGCCGCTGACCTGAGTTGTGTTGCAGAAATGGATGAAAATATTGATCCGGCTGCAGGTGATATTAACTGGACTTTTAAGACAAAAGACATCGCGCATAGTTTTGAGCCATTTGGAAATATTGCCTCAGAAATCGTTGATAATCCGAATACGACTGGGATCAATGAAAGTTGTAATGTACAGAGTTATATCAAATCAGCAGGTTGTGAAACATGGTCTGGTGTTGGTAAAGGACTTGACAATGCTATTGATTTAACAACGGCAACGAACAAAGCATTCAAATTGATGGTCTATGGTGAATCTAAAACAACAACGGTAACATTACAATTAGAGTTTGAACCGTTCCCAAATACAGAGCCATTGGTAGCCATCGATCAGGAGATGACCAAAGTTGGCGAATGGGAGGAGTTAACTTTTGATTTCTCTGCACATTCAGATAAAACTTTTAAGAGTATTATTGTTTATTTTGATAGAAATAACGCCTGTGATGATGCCGTTTATTACTTTGACAACCTGAAGCAGGTTGCGGGAGATGATAATGGTGGCGGACCAACAGGACCAACAAGTTTCCCAATAGACTTTGAAACTCCAGAAACTGGAGCAAGCTCAAAATGGGATGTTTTTGAAGCTGATACGCCTCCTTTAGAGGTAATCGCCAATCCAGATGCATCTGGTGCGAATACAACTGCCACTGTAGCTAAATTTACAGCGCCACTTGGCGGTGCAGATTATGCAGGAACGGTAACTAAATTGGCGCAGCCTTTTACTTTAGACGCTTCAAACAGTACAGTTTCTATTATGGTATGGAAATCAGTGATCAGTGATGTTGGTCTAAAATTTGAAGCGAATGCGGCTTCAACAGGAGAAATAAAAATTAAGAATACGAAGGTAAATGAATGGGAAGAGATTGTATTTGATTTTTCAGGTAAAATAGGAGAGGCTTCATCAACAAATATTGATGCGATCGTTGTTTTCCCGGACTTCGATGCAAGAACCCAGGAAAACATTGTTTATTTTGATAATATCACCTTGTCGGCGTCTTCAGGCGGAGGCGGATCAGGTCCGGATATGGCGGCACCAATGCCAACACCAGCGGAATCTGACGTGACTTCTATTTTTAGTGATGCCTATACAGATGTTGCTGGAACAGACTTTTTCCCGGACTGGGGACAATCTACTAGCTTTGAGCAAATCGATTTAATGGGAGATGCTGCGATAAAATACGCAAACATGAACTACCAGGGAATTGCCATAGGTTCAACAGTAGATGCGTCTGCACTTGGCAATATTCATATTGATGTCTGGTCGGATGATTATACTGAAGTACCCTTCTTTTTGATCAGTGCCGGTTCAGGAGAGAAAAGTGTGAACCTAATGCTGGAGGCCAATAAATGGAATAGCATAGATATTCCACTTACGGCTTTTACCGATCAGGGAATGAACGTAAATGATATCATTCAGTTTAAATTTGATGTTCAGCCAAATGTTGGAGGAGCTATTTATATCGACAACCTTTATTTCTTTGCAACTAGTTCCGGAGGCGGAGGAGGAACTCCTGCCACTGAGCCAACAACAGCGGCTCCAACCCCAGGTTTGGCCGCAGCAAATGTAATTTCATTGTTTAGTGAAGCCTACGATGCTGTGACAGTGGATACGTGGAGAACCGATTGGTCATCTGCTACACTCGAAGATGTAATGGTTGATGGAAATGCTGCTAAAAAATACAGCGCTTTGGATTTTGTTGGGATTGAAACTGTAACTTCTCAGATTGATGCTTCGGCCATGACACAATTTCATTTGGATGTATGGTCAGCAGACTTTACGGAATTCAAAGTGAAGCTTGTTGATTTCGGACCGAATGGGGCCTATGACGGAGGTGGAGATGACGTGGAGCATGAAATTACCATCACGAGTCCTGCTCAGGGAGAGTGGGTGAGTTTAGACCTGGATCTTTCCGATTTTACAGGCTTGACGACCAGAGCAAATATCGCGCAAATTATTTTGGTTGGAGCACCAACCGGAAACAATACTATATATGTTGATAACGTATATTTTCATAACTAGAAATGTCTAACCGTATAAACGACTTTAATATGAAAACAATCAATAAAATCGTATTTACCCTGATGGCCTTATTTGTCATCAACGGATGTCAGGAGGAAATTCCTGAGTTGGGTACCTTATACGTACCCACAAACCTGGCGGTTACTGCAGACATTTCCTCAGATGGTTCTGGACTTGTTAGCTTTCAGGCAACAGCTTCAGAGGCACTTAACTATCATTTTTATTTTGGTAACAGTGACAGTGAAGATCCCTATGTTTCTTCTAATGGTGTTGCTGCCAATACCTATAAAAAAACCGGTGTAAACCAGTATTTGGTAAAAATCGTTGCCTTTGGAGAAGGTGGCGTGTCGTCTAGCATTACCGAAGAAATAGAAGTATTTGTTGATTTTGAAGTTCCTTCAGAACTTATAAAATCACTAACAAATAACAGTTCTAAGAAATGGTACTGGAAACAGGATGTTTCAGGACATTTAGGTGTCGGGCCTCAGTTTGATGATGCTGGTGGTGTTGTTTCAGACCCTACATTTTATGCTGCGGCACCGAATGAAAAAGAAGGCTTGTGTTTATATGAAGATGTGCTGACTTTTACTGATAATGGCGATGGAACCTATGGATATACGTTGGAAAATCAAGGAAATACGTTCTTCCATGCCGATGAGATCCAGGATGCAATTGGCGAACCCGGACCTGGGTTTGACGCTTGTTATCCGTATGATACATCGGGAAATAAAGAGGTTTTATTTAGCCCAATTAGTTCAGGAGTGAATCCTTCAACGGGTGTGAACATGGATTTTACCAACGATGGATTTATGAGTTATTTTTTGAATTCAAGTTCTTATGAGATTATGTCGATCACAGATGCAGAAATGAAAGTCCGTGTGATTCAACAAAGGAATGGATTGGCATGGTACCATATTTTTACCAGCATTGAACCAGGGAGTGGACCTGGCCCTGATCCAGAATTTACAAACTTGATCTGGCAGGATGAATTTGATGTAGACGGTGCACCAACAACTGCCAACTGGAATTATGATATTGGAACCGGCAGAAATGGCTGGGGTAATTTTGAATCTCAGTATTATACAGATCGAGCAGATAATGTAGTTGTGGCGGATGGGGTATTAAAAATTACGGCCAAGAAAGAGAATTATGAAGGAGAAGAATATACTTCTGCCCGTTTAAAAACAGAAGGAAAATTTGATTTCACTTATGGTAGGGTTGACGTAAGAGCGAAGCTAGCTGCTGGGGGAGGAACCTGGCCTGCCATTTGGACACTTGGTGCTAATTTTTCAACAGTAGGATGGCCAAAATGTGGTGAAATTGATATCATGGAATATGTAGGGAATAATCCTGGCACGGTTCAAAGTGCATTGCATACTCCGTCTAGCTCAGGAAACACTGTTAATAAGGCAAGTACTTCCATAACCGAAGAAACGACTGAATTTCATGTGTATTCCGTTATATGGTCTGAAGGGCAAATCAGCTTTCTTATAGATGATGAAAGGTTTTATACCTATAAGCCATCTGTGCAAGATGAGAATACCTGGCCCTATACAGCCCCACAATTCTTAATATTAAATGTGGCGATGGGTGGTAATCTTGGAGGAAATATTGATCCTGATTTTGATACATCTGTAATGGAAATCGACTATGTAAGGGTATTTCAATAATTGTCGAAAGGAATTGATTTAGAGCATAAGAGAATGGGACTTATGCTCTTTTTCCTTTCGTTTAATGTCAAAATAGTATCAGGAAAAGTAAATAATTAATTTTAAATTTGACTAAAATCATACTTTTCTTAAATCGTTCAATATCGTTGAGAGATAAGAATACGAACCTAAAACCAAATCCATGCCAAAAAAAATAATATTCATTGCATTTGTAGTATCAATTGGCGGATTTCTGTTTGGGTTTGATGCCGGAATTATTTCCGGAGTCATGTCATATGCCGGCCCTGAATTTAATCTAAGTGATATTCAATCAGGTTGGGTGGTAAGCTCACCTACTTTTACGGCCATGTTGGCAATGTTGATTTCAGGAAGGTTAAGTGATATTGTCGGTCGAAAGAAAATCCTGATCGTGGTGGCATTTTTATATGCTGTTTCAGCATTGTTTTCAGCCTATGCGACTTCCTATGAAATGTTATACATCGCCAGAATGGTGGGTGGAGTAGCTTTTGGTGCAGCCTTGGTGCTGGCCCCGACCTATATCGCGGAAATATCATCAGCAGAAAACAGAGGAAAATTGGTGTCTTTACAACAATTGAATATTGTCCTTGGTTTTTTTGCTGCGTTTTTGAGTAATTATTACTTCAACAGTCTTAACTCGGGCGGTGAGTCATCATTCCTGACAGATGCCAATGTCTGGCGTTGGATGTTAGGGGTTGAATTCTTGCCGGCAGTGGTTTACTTTTTTAGTTTGTTTTTTATCCCAAAAAGCCCGAGATGGCTATTTACGCAGCATAATGATGACGAGGCTACCAAGATTTTGATTGATATTCATGGAGAAGAAAGAGCTGAAGAAGAAACAAAAACTATTTTGGCCAGTTTATCAACCGAAAGCAAAGAAGAAGAAGAAAAGGTCAAATTGACCGATCTTTTAAAGCCGGCGCTGAGATTTGTTCTTACAGTAGGATTGATCATCGGTGTGTTACAGCAGATTACAGGGATCAATGCAGTTTACTTTTATGCGACATCCATTTTTAAACAAACAGGAATTGGTACAGATGCCTCATTTTCTCAGGGAGTTTTACTGAGTTTTACCTCATTGGTTTTTACCATCGTAGCAATTTTACTGATCGATAGAATGGGACGACGTCCCTTGTTACTTTATGGACTGGCAGGAATTGCCATTAGTCTGCTCTTGTGTGCTTATGGCTTTAATGCTGCCACCTATAAACTGGAGGCCGATCAGATAGCTGGTTTTGAATTTGTGGAAAAAACGGAATTAGAGCAATATGCAGGAAAAACATTTGAGAACGATGTGGCCTTTAAAAACGCCATGAAATCTTCTTTGGGAACACAGACATACGGTAAAAATGAAGGAGCTATTTTAGAGGCTGCAACGACAATAAATGCCAACCTGGTTTTGATAGGGGTTTTAGGTTTTATTGCCTGTTTTGCATTTTCATTAGGTCCTGTTATGTGGGTCCTCTTATCAGAATTGTTCCCCAATCGTTACAGAGGATTGGCCATAGGTGTGATAGGTTTTATCAATTCCTTTGTCAGTTGGTTGGTTCAATTCATATTCCCGTGGGAATTATCCAATCTGGGAAATGCCATGAGTTTTTTAATTTTTGGATTAATTGCCCTGGCAGGATTCTTTGTCTTATTGAAAATACTCCCGGAGACCAAAGGAAAATCTTTAGAAGAAATTGAAAAGGAATTAGTAAGAAGCTAAGAGCTTAAAATCCGGGCGAAATCAGACCGGTAGAAATAGAATGTAGATGATAAAATAATTTTGTAATGAGTACGTACAAATCAATTTATTTAGGTGAAAACGAAGCTTCTTTTGAGGCACAGAAAATCAAAGGTGAGTTACTTTCTTTTGATAATGAAGATTATTATATGATCTCGAACAACGATGCAATGCGACCCTTTTTTATGAGTATTGTAAGTGATTCGAATCATTGGATGTTTATATCAAGCAATGGCGGATTAACTGCAGGAAGAAAGGATTCAGGATCTTCATTGTTTCCTTATTATACAGATGATAAAATAACTGAATCAACTGAGATAACCGGGAGTAAAACAATACTTCGTGTTGAAAAGAATAACAAATTATATCTGTGGGAACCTTTTTCAGATAAATATGAAGGAATTTATAAAATTCACAGAAACTTATACAAGAACAGCTTTGGTAACAAGGTGATTTTTGAGGAGATTAATAAAGACCTGGGACTCATATACAGGTACCAGTGGAATTCAAGTGATCGGTTTGGGTTTGTGAGAAAATCAACCTTGATCAATACGACCAAATCGAAAACCAATGTGAGTTTGGTGGATGGATTGCAGAATATTCTTCCTTATGGTGTGAATGCTCCCCTACAAAATGACAGAAGTAATTTAGTAGATGCCTACAAGAAATGTGAATTAGAAGTAGAATCGGGAATTGGAATCTATGCATTAAGTGCGATTATTGTGGATAAGGCGGAGCCAAGTGAAGCTTTAAAGGCAAGTATTGTTTGGTCTTTGGGGATGGACAAACCAACTCATTTACTAACATCCTTGCAATTGGATACCTTTAGAAAAGGGGGTGAAATTGAGCAGGAGGTTGATATGAAGGCAGAAAAAGGAGCTTATTTTGTTGGTACAGAAGTATCCCTGGGAGGTGGTGAAGAGAAGCACTGGATCATTGTTGCGAATGTGAATCAATCCATGGTGACAATTCGTGAGATCTCCGATTTGATCCAGCATGAAAAGGATCTTAGTAAGATAATACAGGACGACATTGAATTAGGTTCAAAAAACCTATTGGCCTTGAATGCTGCTTCCGATGGAATGCAATTGACGGCAGATAAATTGATGAATACAAGACACTTTTCCAATACCTTGTTCAATATTATGCGTGGTGGCATCTTTGATAATGGATATCAAATTGAAAAGTGGGATTTTGTTCAGTATTTGGAAACTGCCAATAAAAAAGTGTTTAAAAAGAAGCAAGAACTTCTTGAGAATCTTCCTGAAGTATTCAGTTTGAGCCATTTGAAAAGCCTGGCTGAAAAGGATCAGGATAAAAATTTTAAGCGATTGGCTATTGAATACATGCCATTAAAGTTCAGTCGCAGACATGGGGATCCCAGCAGGCCCTGGAACAAGTTTTCGATTAATACAACCAACGAGTTAGATGGGTCGAAAATATTGGATTATGAAGGGAATTGGAGAGATATTTTTCAAAACTGGGAAGCCTTGGCTCATTCCTATCCTGAGTTTATGGAGAGTATGATCCACAAGTTTTTGAATGCGACGACCTTTGATGGGTACAATCCTTATCGTGTTACAAAAGACGGGTTTGATTGGGAGACAATTGAGCCGGATGATCCCTGGTCATACATTGGATACTGGGGAGATCATCAAATCATCTACCTCTTAAAATTTTTAGAGTTTATTGAATATCATTATCCAAATCGACTGGCACATTACTTTGATAAGGAGATGTTTGTATATGCCAACGTACCGTATCGAATTAAAAGTTATGAAGATATCCTGAAGAACCCAAAGGATACCATTGACTTTGACCATGAGGCTGATGAAAGAATTGCTCAAAAGAGGTTGGAACTGGGAGCTGACGGAGCTCTTTTAAGAGATGAAAACTTCTTTATTTATAAAGTGAATTTGATTGAGAAGTTACTGGCAACAGTTCTGGCTAAAATCTCGAACTTTATTCCTGAAGGAGGAATTTGGATGAATACCCAACGACCGGAATGGAATGATGCAAATAATGCTCTTGTGGGTAATGGTGTTTCCATGGTAACCTTATATTACCTGAGACGCTTTTTGCATTTCTTTGAAGGCATTATTGAAAAGATGGATGAGCAGTCCATTGAAGTGTCGGTTGAATTATCACAGTTTTTCAGCCGTGTGACGACTACCTTTAAAGAGAATCAGCAAATTTTAAATGGAAAAGTCTCTGATAAGAAAAGAAAAATTGTCCTGGATGGCCTTGGGCAGGCAGCCAGTGATTTTAGGTTAGGTATTTATGATAATGGCTTTTCGAGTGATAAAGAACTTATTTCAAAAGCGGATTTGTTGGGGTTTTTGGAAATCTCTAAAAAATTCCTTGATCATTCTATTGAGGCAAACAAGCGGAATGACAATTTGTACCATGCATATAACCTGATGACGGTGGAGAATGAGAATGAAGTCTCTATTTCGTATTTACCGGAAATGTTGGAAGGACAGGTGGCTGTGTTGAGTTCAGGCTATATCAATGGAGCGGATTCTCTGGAACTTCTTGATGCACTGAAAAAGAGTGCTCTTTTCCGGGATGATCAGTATAGCTACATACTTTATCCTAACAAAGAATTGCCAAGATTTGATGTGAAGAATAATATTCCCTCTGAAAAGGTGGAGTCTTCTGTGTTATTGAAGCAACTTTTAGAAGATGGTAATGTTCAGATTGTACAGCAAGATATGGCAGGGGTATGTCATTTTAATGGTGCATTTAACAACGCGGACAGTTTAAAAGAAGCGTTGGGTAACTTGCCCGAGAAATATGACAAACTGGTTGAGGAAGATGGTCCGTTATTACTGGATATTTTCGAAAGTATTTTTGACCATAAATCATTTACCGGGAGATCAGGAACATTTTTTGGATATGAAGGCTTAGGATCTATATACTGGCATATGGTATCTAAATTAGTTTTAGGGATTCAGGAAACCTGTTTGGCTGCGATAAAAAATGGTGTGGATAAAAAAACCATTGGTAGATTATTAGATCATTATTATGAGGCAAATGCAGGAATTGGTGTACATAAATCACCAGAACTGTATGGTGCTTTTCCAACGGACCCCTATTCTCATACACCGGGAGGTAAAGGGGCACAGCAGCCTGGTATGACAGGTCAGGTGAAGGAGGACATTCTAAGTCGTTTTGGTGAATTAGGTGTTTTTGTCAGGGATGGAAAATTATCATTTTCACCCAACTTATTGCGCAGAGAAGAATTTTTAACAAGCGCACAAACCTTTCACTATGTGGATCTGGATCATAAACCCCAAACCTTGAAGGTAGGTGTTGATGCGCTTTGTTTTACCTATTGTCAGATCCCGATTATATATCAGGTGTCAGATCACACTGGTATACAGGTTGTTTATGATAAAAATAATGTTTCTACTTTTAGCAGTTTGAGCCTCGATGGGCGTACCAGTAAAAAAGTGTTTGAAAGAACCGGAGAAATTGAGAAGATTATTGTTTCCATAGAAAATTCAAGAATAAAATGAGAATAAAAGTAAAGAATGGATTATTGGTCCTGCTGCTAGTTGTATTCGTAGGTTGTAATACTTCTTCGAAAAAAGATCAGCAAACAACGATGGAAGAAAATGATACTGAGGTGAAAGAGATGACAGCAGCAGAGATTCTCGGAAATCCGGAATACTTAGCCATGTCCTATGGAGGGTACAGGCATGTTGATCATGATATTGAGCCTACCATTGAGGAGTTGAAGGAAGATATGAAATTGATGTCTGCACTGGGTGTAAGAATTGTACGAACCTATAAGGTTCACCTTCCACAAGCGGCCAACTTATTACAGGCAATTGATGAACTGAAGAAAGAAGATGCAAGTTTTGAAATGTATGTGATGTTGGGAGCCTGGATTGATTGTAAAAATGCCTGGACGGACTTAGAACCGGATCACGCTGTAGAAAGTGAGGCAAATAAACCACAGATTGAAGAAGCAGCCAGATTGGCCAATGCTTATCCGGATATTGTAAAAGTAATAGCCGTTGGGAATGAGGCCATGGTGCATTGGGCAGCTACTTATTTTGTGCAACCTTCAGTTATTCTAAAATGGGTCACTTATTTACAAGACTTGAAAGCAGCGAATAAATTACCGAAGGATCTTTGGATTACAAGCTCTGATGATTTTTCTTCCTGGGGCGGTGGCGGAGCTGAGTACCATACCGAGGACCTGGAGAAGTTATACGATGCCGTTGATTATGTCTCTATGCATACTTATCCTTATCACAATACTCATTACAATCCTGAGTTCTGGATCATAGAAGATGATGAGAAATTAACGGATATTGAAAAGGTCGATGCGGCCATGTTGCGTGCCCGTGACTTTGCCAAGGCTCAATACGACAGTGTTGCCGGTTATATGAAAAGCATTGGAGTTAAAAAGCCAATACATATCGGAGAAACAGGATGGGCCACCAAATCAAACGGATTTTATGGAGAAACAGGATCAAGAGCCACCGATGAATATAAAGCGGGAAGGTATTATAAATTGATGCGTGAGTGGACTAACAAGGCTGGTATTTCATGTTTTTATTTTGAAGGTTTCAACGAGCCTTGGAAGGATGATAAAAATCCTTTGGGATCCGAGAATCATTTTGGGTTATTCACGGTAGAAGGTCAGGCTAAATATGCCTTGTGGGAGATGGTAGACGATGGAGTTTTTTCTGAATTAAGCAGGAATGGCAATGCAATTTCAAAAACCTTTGATGGAAATAAAGAATCCCTCATGACCACGGTCTTTGCGCCACCAACCAAAGAATAAATTAGTTTTCCTTAAAAGCAATGACAAAATAATAATTGTAATTTGGGAGAGATAATCAAATCATACGTATCAATTAAAACTAAATAAATATGTCTACAGAAACTGGTAAAGTACCAATGGGTCAGAAAATTGCCTTCGGGATAGGTATGCTCGCAAATCAAATGTTCCCGGCGGCCATGGGTATCTTCATGGTAGTATTAGTACAGGACCTGGGTTTCCCTGGTTGGATGTGGGGGGTTATTTTCTTTTTACCAAGGGTATTTGATTCGCTTACAGACCCGATTATGGGTTTTATATCAGATAACACAAAATCAAAATGGGGCAGGCGAAGACAGTATGTAATGATCGGTGCCATCATCATGGGAGTTTCGTTTTCTATTTTATGGCAGTTGCAACGTGAGAATGGTGTAGATTATAATTTTACCTACTTTTTAATCTGGTCCTTGGTTTTCTATTTAGGTCTGACCATTTTTAGTGTGCCTTATGTGGCCATGGGTTATGAAATGAGTAATGACTTTCATGAGCGAACCAATATCATGGCAGTCGCTCAATGGATTGGGCAATGGGCCTGGGTGATCGCTCCTTGGTTTTGGGTAATCATGTATGATCAGGGCTGGTTTGAATCAGCGGATGTGGCAACGCGCACCCTGGCCGTATGGGTGGCTATTTTTTGTATGATCTTTGCCATGGTACCCGCTATATTTATTAAGAGTAAGTCTACTTTGGAGGAGGATTATCCACCGATGACCTTAAAAAATATTGGCAGCAGTTTTGGTGGCCTTGTGGATGGGTTTGTTGAAGCCTATAAAAACAAACCTTTTAGAAAATTATGTATTGCAACTTTTCTGGTGTATAATTCTTTTTATACTGTTTCTGCGTTTACCTTTTTTATTATTGTTTATTACCTGTTTAGCGGAGATGCAGATGCGGCAGGAATTTGGCCAACACTTTTCGGAAGTTTAGGAGCTTTGGCAACTACATTTTTGGTGATTCCGATTGTCACCAGAATGTCAAAAGCCTTGGGTAAAAAGAAAGCTTTTATGCTGTCTCAAAGCATATCTATTTTAGGATATCTATTGTTGTGGTTTTTATTCGTTCCAGGTAAACCGTACCTGTTTATAATTGCCTTACCATTTTTTGCTTTTGGTATTGGCAGCCTCTTTACGTTGATGATGTCGATGACCTCTGATGTGATCGATCTTGATGAGTTAAATTCAGGACAACGAAGAGAAGGGGTATTTGGCGCCATATATTGGTGGATGGTAAAATTTGGCTTTGCCATTGCGGGTTTATTAAGCGGAATCATTCTATCGGTAATCGGTTTTAACGCTGATGCTGCAACACAGACCGAGGGGGCGATCACAGGCTTAAGACTCTCTTTTTCTGGTCTCCCTATTCTGGGGACCTTAATCGCTCTATTCATTATGAGAGGCTATGATATGACCGAAGAAAGAGCCCTTGAAATACGAAGTGAGCTTGATAAACGCAATGAAGAAGCGGTGTCAGAAACTCAATAGAGGTGGCCCTTTTTTGGTTGAATGTAAGGTGATAAATAATTTAATAACTAGCGTATAAAATCACAATAGATATGAAGTGCAGAAAAATCATGTTAGTCTCACTACTGTTGGTAGTAATTTCGGCGGTTGGACAGGAAAGAAAGTTGGTATGGGAAGAAAACTTTGACGGGAATCAACTTGAGTCTGAGGATTGGAATATTATACAGGGAGATGGTTGTCCTCATTTATGTGGCTGGGGAAATAATGAGAAGCAGATCTATGCTGAGGCCAATCAGCAAGTAAAAGATGGTTATTTAACGATCGTTGCAAAAAAAGATGGCGACACTTATACTTCTGCAAGAATCAATACAAAAGGTAAAAAGGAGTTTCAATACGGTAGAATTGAGGTTCGAGCTCAGTTAGCGACGGCAAAAGGTCTTTGGCCTGCATTTTGGATGCTGGGATCTAACATAGACAAAGCAGGTTGGCCACTAAGTGGAGAAATAGATATTCTTGAATATGTGGGCAGAGAACCGGAAACTATTTTTACAACCTTGCACACCGCAGACAGTCACGGTAATTCTAAGAATACAAGAAAAGATAAGGTGGAAGGAATCGAAGAAGGCTTTCATATCTTTGCTGTTGACTGGACCAAAGATAAAATGGATTTCTACATTGATGACGCCTTATTCTACAGCTTTGTTCCTGAGAATAAAACGGTTGAGGTGTGGCCGTTTGACCAACCATTTTATATCCTGATTAATTTAGCCATTGGCGGAAATTTTGGCGGTGCTGAGGTAGATGACTCCGCTTTACCCAGTGAATACATAATAGATTATGTGAGGGTTTATCAATAATTTGTATCGGAATCTGATTGAATAAGATGCCTTATTAATCAAAAATAACTTCTATATTGCAGAGCAAATTTTTTAAAATCACTTATTTATTATGGGACAAACTAGTACAAAAAGAATCAATATTTATTTCGTAACCATTGTAATTACCTTAGGAGGTTTATTGTTTGGATATGATACAGGTGTGATCAATGGAACACAGTTTTACTTTTCGAAATATTTTGAGTTAACCGGATGGTTAAAAGGTTTTATTGTAAGTAGTGCTCTCTTAGGAGCTCTTGTAGGTGCTGCTTCGGCAGGTGTGATTTCAAAATCAATTGGTAGAAAAAAGTCCTTGATTATTTCAGCGATTTTATTTGCAATTTCTGCCTGGGGATCCGGGTTGCCATCTATGTTGCCCGAATCTATGGGACTCATGGTGTTTTTTAGAATACTGGGAGGAATTGCCATTGGTATGGCCTCTATGAATGCGCCCATGTATATTGCAGAGATCGCCCCGGCTAAAAATAGAGGAACCCTGGTAACATATTATCAAATGGCGGTAGTGATAGGATTTTTTGTCGTATTCCTTGCCACTTACTTTATTGGTTCAGGGCTAACTGAACAAGAGAACATTGACTATGGATGGAGATATATGTTCTGGTCTGAATTGGTGCCGGCACTTGCCTTTTTGCTATTGCTCCTTATGGTTCCAAAAAGTCCGAGATGGTTAATGATAAAAGGAAAAGAAGAAGAAGCGAAGGAAGTCTTGGTCGCTATTCACGGACAAGACGTTGCTGATAAAGAATTTGCAGAAATAAAGGATTCAATTGTAAGTGAAGGCAGCATAAAAAAGGCCTCAATTTTTCAAAAATCTTTGTTTCCAATAGTTATAATTGGAACAGTACTTTCTGTGTTACAACAGTTTACTGGTATTAATGCGGTACTGTATTATGGTGCTGACATTTTCGAACAGGCACTTGGTTTTGGAAAAGAAGATATATTATTACAACAAATTTTATTGGCAACAGTGAACCTGTTGTTTACGTTTATCGCTATGTTTACTGTCGATAAATTAGGTAGAAAACCATTGTTAATTATTGGTGGCGTAGGTATGTTACTCGGTTTTCTTATCATGGGTTTCACCCTTTACTTAAGTGATTATTCAGCAGTGAACTCTGCCGGTTTACCAGCTATTTCCAGTACGGAAGGAATTATTTGTTTGGTTGGGATTTTAATGTTTATAGGATCCTTCGCTATGTCTATGGGACCGATCGTTTGGGTATTACTAGCTGAAATATTTCCGAATAGAATCAGAAGTACGGCCATGGCAATTGCTGTAGCTGCGCAATGGTTGGCTAATTATTTTGTATCTCAAACTTTTCCGATCATTGTAGAAAGTGATGCCAATAGATTGGTGGCAGATGGTGGTACCTGGAATAATTCCCTGCCCTACTTTTTGTTTTCAGCGTTTATCATTTTCATTATTTTCTTCACCTGGAAGTGGATTCCAGAGACCAAAGGAAAAACTTTGGAAGAGATGGAAGCTATATTTAATAAGGGGAAAAGCTAAGAACTTTTAAGTATGAAAAAGAGAATGAGCAGGCTGATTAAATACTTAGCTCTGTCATTGATGCTCTTTGTTTTTTTAAGTCAGTCAAGTTGTAGTAACGACAATGATTTTGAGGAACAAGAGCAGGGACAACAAGAGCCTGGACAAGAGGAAGTTTCGGATGAAGCCGTACCCTTTATAGAAATAACCACGCAAGGCCCCATCGTTGATGACCCAAAAGTAAAGGCTAGCATTAAAATATCAGAAAAAGGCAACGTAGTTCATGAGGGTCATATTGGTATTGAGCTAAGGGGAGCATCATCTTTGCATTTTGATAAAAAATCATATGGTGTGGAAACCTGGGATGCCAATGGAGAAGATATAGATGTTTCGCTGCTTGGAATGCCTGCCGAAGAAGATTGGGTGCTTCATGGACCTTACAGTGATAAAAGTCTGATGCGGAATAAATTGATGTATGACATATCCAATGATATGGGTAGATATGCCAGTAGAACTCAATTCGTAGAACTGAAAATAAATGCCTTTTTCAAGGGGGTCTATGTTTTTATGGAGAAGCTGAAGCGGGATAAAGAAAGAATAGACATCAAGAAATTGAATATAGATGAAAATTCAGGAGAGGATCTTACTGGTGGATATATTCTTAAAATTGACAAAACTGCCGGATCGAATTTAGGAGATGGATATAACCATCAAAATTCATTCAGATCAGAACACAAACCGAAATTTTCAGAGGCCAATATTAACTTCCTGTACGAATATCCCGATGCTGAAGATATCACCAGTCAGCAAAAAGAGTATATTTCTTCTTATGTAAAAGGATTTGAGAATGCCTTGGCTTCGGATAATTTTAAGGATCCTGAAGTGGGATATAGAGCTTTTATTGATGTTCCGAGTTTTGTGGATTTCTTTATTCTGAATGAACTGTCGAATAATGTAGATGGTTATCGTATTAGTACCTATATGCATAAAGACAAGAATGGCAAATTGAAGATGGGGCCTATTTGGGATTTTAATCTTGGTTTCGGAAACGCAGATTACTGCAGTGGTGAGAGCACGGAAGTGTGGGCCTATAAATTTAATGAACGATGTCCCGGAGACTATTGGTCGGTTCCATTCTGGTGGTACAGACTTTTAGAAGATCCTTATTTTGTAGAAGAACTCAAGCAACGATGGAATGTATTAAGAGGCAATGTATTGTCTGTAGAGAGTATTAAGGGGAAAACAGCGGCCTATGAAACCAAATTGAATGAGTCAGATGCAATCCACACGAACTTTACGATCTGGAATATCCTGGGAGAGTATGTCTGGCCCAATAATTTTGTAGGGACCTCACATACGGCAGAGAGAATTTACCTGGAAGAGTGGGTGTCTGAAAGAGTGGCTTGGCTTGATGTACATATCAGTCAGTTGTAACAGTCTTGATGAAAGTACTGATTTTCAAGAGGCTGTAAGAAGAGGAGAACAATCCTAAACGAACATATTATGGTCATTATCAATTCTTTTGCAGTAGCAGTGGTGTTACTTTTTATAACCATGCTCTGTTGGGGCTCATGGGCCAATACCCAAAAACTGGCAACTAAAAAATGGCCCTTCCAACTATTTTACTGGGATTATGTCATCGGAATTCTGATTTGTGCCCTGGTCTTAGGTTTCACTTTGGGAAGTTTTGGTACCGCCGGCAGGCCGTTTCTGGAAGATTTAATGCAAGCGGATCAAAATACTTTTTTTGCCGCCTTTTTAGGAGGAGTGATCTTTAATCTTGCCAATATTTTATTAGTGGCCGCTATTGACATAGCAGGTATGGCCGTGGCCTTTCCAATTGGAATTGGTTTAGCGCTTGTCTTAGGAGTCATATTGAATTATATCAAATATCCGATTGGTGATCCCATGTACCTTTTTGTAGGTGTTTTTCTGGTAGTAGTCGCCATAATTCTGGATGCAAAAGCATATAAAAATATTGATAAGAGCGACGGAAAAGTTTCTTCAAAAGGGATACTACTCTCCCTGGTGGCCGGTTTATTAATGGGTTTCTTTTTTCGATTTGTCGCGGATTCAATCTCTTCAGATTTCTCAAATCCAGCTCCGGGTAAATTCACACCCTACAGTGCCTTTTTTGTATTTTCGATAGGAATTTTAGTATCCAATTTTCTGTGGAACTCTATAGTAATGGCAAGACCTTTTAAAGGGGAAGCGGTGCCTTATAAAGACTACATTCGACTTGGAAATCTTAAGTTGCACAGCATTGGATGGTTAGGTGGTATTATTTGGGCAATTGGTATGTCATTTAGTTTATTAGCCTCTGAACAGGCCGGTTTTGCGATCTCTTATGGCTTGGGTCAGGGTGCCACTATGGTTGCAGCTATTTGGGGTGTTTTTGTCTGGAAAGAGTTTAAAGCTGCCGATGCCAAAACCAATCGTCTTATTAACTTTATGTTTTTGTTTTTTATAATAGGTCTTGTGCTGATCATATATGCAAGATTAAAATAGTCTGATTATGAAGAAAAAAATAGTTGTTGTTGGAAGCTGTAATACGGACCTTGTCATCAGAACTTCTTCCTTTCCGAAACCAGGAGAAACGGTTATGGGAAGTGATTTCAATATTTTTGCAGGTGGCAAAGGGGCCAATCAAGCCGTTGCGGCAAGTCGCCTTGGAGCCGACGTTGTATTTGTAACCAGGGTCGGAGATGATTCATTTGGCAATACAGCTATACAAGGGTTTAAAAAAGAAGGCATGCTTACAGATTATGTATTCAAAGATACATCACATCCAAGCGGCGTTGCTACCATTACGCTCAATGAGTCAGGTGAAAATTCTATTATCGTCGCGCCGGGTGCCAATAATGCCCTTACGAAAGAGAATGTTGCATCGATCAAAGAAGAATTACGGGGCTCTGAAATTCTTCTGGTTCAATTAGAAGTGCCATTACCTTCTGTTCTTCACGCCATCGAACTTGCTCATTCATTACATAAGAAAGTAATTTTAAATCCTGCTCCGGCCTGCGAACTTCCAAAAGAAGTCTATGGTAAAATTAATGTGATCACACCCAATGAAACAGAGGCCTTTCTGCTGACGGGCGTCGATGTGGTAGACGAGTCTTCCGCTTCAAGGGCGGCAGCGAAATTTTTAGGCTGGGGAGTAAAACATGTGGTGATCACGATGGGTGAAAAAGGGGTGTTCTTTAAAGATGCGGCTGATGCCTATTTGATGCCTGCCATTAAAACAAATGTGCAGGATACAACAGCAGCTGGAGACATCTTCAACGGTGCTCTGGCCGTAGGTCTTGCAGAAGGAGAAAGTTGGTCCACAGCCTTAAAATTTGCAAATATTGCAGCATCCATTGGCGTGAGTAGATTAGGAGCGCAGGCTTCCATTCCATTTAGAGAAGAGGTCCTTAAGTATTTGTAAACAAAGCGTTTAAAACAAGTGTCATTTGTGTGTTACCGTTTTCTAGAGAAGGTGATCGTTTGTGTTTTCTTCAAAATTCCTAAAAAAACATTCGTAAATGACAAAATAGTATCAGTTCTTTTCTTGATAGATATGTAATTTTGGATTGCAATTATTAAGTATAAAAAAATGTCAGTAGAAACAAAGTTATCCTTAAAGGAAAAGCTGGGTTATGGTCTTGGCGATGGAGCAGCCAATATAGCCTGGAGGGGAGTAGCCACCTTCTTATTTATTTTTTACACTGATGTTTTTGGATTGAGTCCGGTTACAGTTGGTGTGTTGATGCTTGTCGCCAGATTTAGTGATGGAATCAGTGATGTTCTGATGGGTGTTATTGGAGACAGAACCAAATCGAAATACGGAAAATTCAGACCTTGGATTTTATGGACCGCTATACCCTTGGGAATCATTTTATCTTTATTATTTACATCACCCGATCTTAGTGATTCCGGGAAAATTATTTATGCCTATATCACATATATCTTTTTTACCTTGATCTATACTGCGAATAATGTTCCTTATGGAGCCTTGATGGCGGTAATGACAGGTGATGATAAGGAAAGAACAAGTTTAGGTTCGTTCAGGATGGTAGGTGCTTTTGGAGGAGGAATGCTGGTACAGGGAGCCCTCTTGTTTTTAGTAGCCCATTTTGGGAATGTGAATCCTGAAATCGCGATAGATCAATTGGCCGAGGAGAAGTTTAGAGTTACCATATCAGCGCCATCAGATGTAGAGAATGTCAACATAAAAACTGAAAATGGAATTGCCGATTTTATATGGGATGACAGCAGCCTGAACAGTGACGAAAATATTCCGACTCATAGCAAGAGTTTTTCAATTGAAGCAAATAAAGAATACGCCTTTATCGTAAGCGGGGAGCCTGGTTTAGAAATAGCAAGTATATCACTTATAGATCAGAAAAAAGGATATAGTAATTCAATGTATATTATGTCTGTATTTCTGAGTCTCTTTATGTTTATAACATTCTATACCACCAAAGAGAGGGTACAGCCCCCAAAAACACAAAAGAATAACTTAAAAAGAGATTTAAAAGATCTTGTACGAAACAAACCTTGGTTGGTACTGTTGGTGATTGGACTCTTATTCAATATTTATAATTCCATTAAGCAGGGTATTGTAATCATATATTTCACACATTATTTGAATAATCAATTACTGGCAGCTTCCTTCCTGGTTGCGCTCATGCTGGCATCTGTGGCAGGGGCAATGATAACGGCACCTTTAGGAAAACGTTTTGGAAAGAGAAACTTATTTATCGGCGCTTTACTGTTTTCAGGAGGTATAAATTCTCTTTTCTATTTTTTAAGTCCCTCAGATGTGGAAGCAGTGTTTACCGTTGGAGTCATCTCAGAATTTGCCTCAGCTATTTTCCCGACACTTTTCTTTGTGATGCTGGGAGATGCTGCCGACTATTCGGAATATAAAAACGGTCGAAGAGCGACAGGGCTCATTTATTCTGCAGGTTCTTTTGCCACCAAGTTTGGAGGAGGAATCGCAGGTGCAATTATCGGATTGGTATTGGGAGCCTATGCCTATGACGGACAAGATGCAACATCCATTGAAGGAGCCATTCCTGGGATTATCATGTTAATGAGCTGGGTTCCGGCAATTATCACGGTGATTGCTGCGGCATTTATGCTGATTTATCCTTTAAATCAGAAAAAATTAGACGAGGTTACTACCGAGTTAAACAACAGAAGATTACAAGAAAGTACAAACTAGAACAGCTATTAAATTTTTCACAAATGAAATACGGTCATTTTGACGATGCGAACAGGGAATATGTAATTACCAACCCTAAAACTCCATACCCATGGATCAACTACCTGGGTAATGAAGATTTCTTTTCACTCACTTCTAATACAGGAGGTGGATATACCTTTTATAAAGACGCCAAATTCAGACGTCTTACCAGGTACAGGTACAACAATGTACCCGTTGATGATGGGGGCAAGTATTTTTATATCAAGGACGGAGATACGGTTTGGTCACCGGGATGGAAACCTGTCAAAACAGAATTGGATAGCTATGAATGCCGTCATGGTATGAGCTATACCAAGATCAAGGGCTCTAAAAACGGAGTAAGTACCGAAGTACTGCAGTTTATTCCTTTAGGGTTTTGGGGTGAGATTCAGAAAGTCAGCCTGAAGAATGACAGCAATGAAACCAAGAAACTGAAATTGTTTTCATTTATCGAGTGGTGTCTTTGGAATGCCGAAGATGACATGACGAATTTTCAGCGAAACTTTAATACTGGTGAGGTAGAAATCGAAGATAGTGTCATCTATCATAAAACGGAGTTCAAGGAAAGACGTAACCATTATGCTTTTTATTCAGTGAATGAAGAGATCCAGGGTTATGATACCGATAGAGAATCATTTATTGGTCTATACAATGGCTTTGATAGTCCAGAGACAGTTGACAAAGGAACACCTGGCAATACTGTGGCCCATGGATGGTCTCCGATAGCGTCTCACTATCTGGAGGTAGAATTGCAGCCGGGAGAACAAAAAGACCTGGTGTTTATGTTAGGATATGTTGAAGTGGATGCCGATGACAAATGGGAATCCAAATCGGTGATTAATAAGAATCCGGCCAAAGCCATGATCGAAAAGTTTGATACGGTGGCTAAAGTAGATGCAGCCTATGATGCATTAAGAACTTACTGGGATGATTTACTCTGCACGATATCAATAGAATCAGGTGATGACAGATTGGATCGAATGGTGAATATCTGGAATCAATACCAATGTATGGTAACTTTTAACATGTCTCGTTCAGCGTCATTTTTTGAATCTGGTATAGGTCGTGGAATGGGCTTTAGAGATTCGAATCAGGATTTGATCGGCTTTGTGCATCAAATACCAGAAAGAGCCAGAGAACGTATTTTTGATATTGCTTCCACTCAGTTTGAGGACGGATCATGTTATCATCAATACCAGCCACTCACTAAAAAAGGAAACTCTGCGATTGGTGGAGACTTTAATGATGACCCACTTTGGTTGATTCTATCGACAACCGCATATATTAAGGAAACAGGAGATTTTTCTTTGTTGGACGAATTAGTGCCTTTCGATAATGATAGCGCCAGAGCCAAACCTCATTTTGAGCATTTGAAAGCCTCCTTTTATCATGTTGTAAATAATTTAGGACCACATAAGTTACCTCTTATTGGAAGGGCAGATTGGAATGATTGTCTGAATTTGAATTGTTTTTCTGACGACCCGAATGAATCGTTTCAAACTACAGGAAATAAAAAAGGAGATACGGCAGAATCACTCATGATCGCAGGCTTGTTTGTGGTATATGGGAAAGAATATATCGATCTATGCAAATATATAGGGAAGGATGCGGAAGCAGCCGAAGCTGAAGTGCATGTGAATGCGATGATTGAAGCTGTAAAAAAGCATGGTTGGGATGGTGATTGGTATTTAAGAGCCTATGACTATTACGGTAAGAAGATTGGTTCTGATGAAAATGAAGAAGGGAAAATATTCATAGAATCACAAGGCTGGTGTACCATGGCTGAAATCGGAAAGGAAGAAGGATTGGTAGAAAAATCATTGGATTCAGTGAAGGAACATCTCGATTCTGAATACGGCGTTGTTTTGAATTATCCTGCCTTCACAAAATACCATATCGAATATGGTGAAATTTCTACGTATCCAGCCGGATATAAAGAAAACGGGGGTATATTTTGTCATAATAACCCATGGATCATGATCGGTGAAACCATGATCGGAAGGGGAGACAATGCCTATGATTATTATACCAAAATTGCACCGAGCTTTTTAGAAGATATTTCTGAATTGCACAAGGTGGAACCTTATGTATATTGTCAGATGATTGCCGGTAAAGAAGCATTCAAGCCAGGAGAAGCGAAGAATTCCTGGTTGTCAGGAACCGCTTCCTGGAACTTTTATGCTATCACGCAATACATTCTAGGTGTCAGACCTGAATATGACGGCTTGAGAGTTGATCCATGTATTCCTAAAGCCTGGGATGGTTTTAAAATGCAACGGAAATTTAGAGGAGCTACCTACCAACTGATCATCAAAAATCCTGATCATGTGAGTAAAGGCGTAAAGGAGCTCATCATAAACGGAGAACATTCAAACTCCAACTTAATTCCACTTCTTGAAGCAGGTAAAGATCACACAGTCGAAATAATTATGGGATAAAAGATTGAGATTTTTACTGAAAGAAACTCCTGAAAGCATTCGTTTTCAGGAGTTTTCTTTTTTGAGTCAGACAGAAATCATTGATGCGAACTAAAGGGCCTCGATTCTGATCCCTTCACAAGTGACCAACTCACCTTTATGAAGCTGGTAATTTTGTTCTGTTAAAGGATTATAATACGCGTTGCATGCCTACAAATTCTTTTCGGAATTCGCTGGGCGTGCATTCTTTGGATCTTTTAAAGATGCGATTAAAGTTGGCAATATTATTAAAGCCGCATTGAAAACTGATCTCACCAATACTCTTTTCAGTTTCTATTAACGCTCTGCTGGCATAGCTAATACGGGTGTCATTGACGTAATTGATGAAGGTTTTTCCGGTTCGTTTCTTAATAAAACGATTAAAAGATACCGGGCTCATATTGACCAGCTGTGAAATTTCCTCAAGGGCGATTTTTCGATGGTAATTCTCCTGTATAAACTCGTATACCTTTTTGATGCTTTCACTATTCTGGAAATCATTCATTTCAGAGAACTGAGTAGACAGCAAGGTCTGGTCTTCAGAAGTAGCCAGCTCATTCAGGATCGAAATAAATTCAAGGAAATAATTGATTCCATGAAGTTTAGGCAAGGCCATTAATCTGGGCTGGACCTTTGTTGTGATTTCCTGAGAAAAAAGGATGCCGTGTTTTGACCTGTTAAACATATCTCGGATACACTTAAAGATCCTTCTGGATAACATTTTTTCATTCAAAAGATCATGCTGAATATGGATGGTAATTTCGTAAATCTCTTTGCAGGTGCATTTATTAAGCTCCCAGCCATGTGTCAGGTTGGGCCCGACCAAAACAAGTTCTACATCATCAATGACATTGGTATGATCCCCAATAATTCTACGAACCCCACTTCCTTTTGAAATAAAATTTAACTCATATTCCGGATGAAAATGGATCGGGAAATCAAAATCATCTTTAACTCTTTCATAAACCAGAAAGCTATCCTCCGGGCTTAACTGTGTAATCTCTCTGTGTACGCTACTCCTCATAACTCAATCTTCCTTTATAGTCTTATTCTATCAACAAGTGACAATATAGTATTAATTGTAATTTAGGGCATTCATTTACCCGTTTTTTTTTCAACAGATTAACAAGAATCACTGTTAAAGTTCTTTCTTTAATGCTTAAATGCAATATTTATTGCCTTTGAGATCATTGATTTTTATCTGAAAACTTATGATAAAACCGAAAAAATCAGAGTTTTTAACAATGATTTGAGATTTAATGACAAAATGCGCTTAGTTAAAAAGTCAATTTGCAACTTCAATTGCTATCTAAATTGACTGCTGTTTTTGGAGCTGATCAAACTTTTGATAAAAACCAAACTGATAACAATGGTGAGAAAGGCATAGGGTAGGGAGGTGATGACGATTAGTTTGGTCATAGCTCCCAATAAATCGAGATTGGCAAGTTTGTTACCCAGGAGGAGTAACGAACATCCAAAAACAGGTAGAAATACGCCCCAGATATATCGATGCCTTTTTGAAGGGCTCCTGTTGCCATCATCTGAAAACATACTAAGCACATAGATGGCGGAGTCCATGGAAGTGATCAGAAAGGTAAACAAGACCAATACCACCAGTGAATTGATCAAAGTCTGAAAAGGATACACCTCAAAAAACACAAAGATGGATGTAAATACATTGCCAAATTCATTGTTGTAATTGGTCCAATGTTCAAGTCTCAGGAAAGCGTTTTCCCCAAAAGCAGTGAACCAGAAAAAAGTGCCAAGAGAGGGAATCAACAGGATGGCAATTACGAATTCCCGAATGGTTCTTCCCCTTGAAATACGAGCGATAAAGATACCTGTAAATGGCGCCCAGGACAGCCAGAATGCCCAATAGAAATAGGTCCAGGAACTCAGGAATTCTTTGCCAGGATCATATTGACCGATGGCAAGACTCAGGTAAATAAAATCGGTGAAATAGTGGTAAAGGGTGGAAGCGAATCTTTGTATCATTAACCAGATATCACCTTGTAAAAAAACAAACAAAAGTAGAAATAAGGCAATGAGTATGTTAATTTTAGAGATGACATTAATTCCTTTGTTAACGCCGTAACTTGCCGATAGTAATGAAATGGCACTTATTGTCAATAGAATCCCTATAGTTCCCTTTAACTGAAAGTCGAGTTCGGGTATAAGGTGGTTAAGACCTCCTGTAATTTGTGTGACTCCAAGCGCTACAGCAGCAATGACACCAATTACAGTGACCAAAATAGTCAAAACATCTATTCCTTTCAGCAGGTAGCTGTTGGAATTAATGCGTTTTACAGGAGCACTCAGAAGCACAGGTTCTTTATGCACATAGATATAAAAACCTATGATCAAGGCAAACAGACCATACATGGCCCAGGGAGTGAATCCCCAATGATAAAAGGTGTATTCCAGGGCCAGGGTCTGATTATCTTCTGCAGTTTGTATGGGTGGATTGTTGAACATGAACACCGGTTCCTGAACGGCTCGTAAGATTAATCCTGCCCCCATACCGGCACTGAATAGCATGGCTGACCAGGACCAGAGGTTGTATTCAGGTGTATCATCCTTCTTGCCCAGTTTCTGTCTGCCCACTGGTAACATGGCCAATATAACTAAGAGTAAGACGCAGCCCAGACCAAGAATCAGATAAAATTGACCGAAATATTCTCTTACCCATACAGACAGGTTAGAAATCTGAGTAATGGCATTTAAAGGATTGCTGATGATCCAAAGCGAAAATAAAAATAATGATAAAATAGACAGTCCCAGAAGCTTGTAGGTTTGTAATTGGTTTTTAGGACTATTCATGAATGCTCAGATCAGTTTTTTCAAAAGACCTTTAAAAGTAGCATTTTTTTAGCAGAGCTATTCAGGACCGAAGGCTTTCCATCTGTAAATCTATCGGAATAAAAAAGTCGGTAAAACAGACTATTAGCTGTTTTACCGACTTTTCTTAGGTTAAAAAGAATTTCTTTTAATTTACCTGATGGATCGTGGCCTCTCCAATGACCAGACCTCTGTTGACCATGGGGCTTCCTTTATAATGAATAGAAGCTTCTCCATAGGCAGTGACCTTTAAATCATCAGAAACATTGAGTTTGATTCTTCCTTCTCCGTATGCCGTTACTTTTGCACTGGTGTTTTTAACACCAAAAGTATTGATCTCACCTTCACCATAAGAGATGATTCTTTGGCGTGCTGCATAGCCTTCTTTTACTTCAAGGTAAGACTCTCCATACATGGTGGCATAGAATTTATCGACTTCAATTTCGCTCAGGTATACCTCTGATTCTCCATAAATTTTAAGTGTTAATTCTTCACTTTTTAAATTGCTTTTGAACTTATGCGTCTCTTCGCCTCTTAAAGAAACTTCTTCTAAACTTTTATAATATACTTTGGCTGACACAATGGTACCATTGTATATAGCGTCTTTGCCTTTGTAATCGTCATACTCCACCTTTTCTGATTTGGTATATACTTTTGCATCGTCCAGGTAAATGTGCAGCGTATTTCCCTTTACTTCGACGTTCAATTTATCCATAGAGACATCAATATCTTGAATAACGACAGATTCTTTGTCGGCCTGTTCGAAAATTACTTCGATATGAGGGCTTATAATAACTTCATCAAAAGAGTTTAGGTCAAATGTCTTCTTCTGCGCTTCTGCATGTTGGAATCCAAGAAAAGCAACAACAGTAATGATAAGTGTGAGGTAAGTTTTTTTCATGAGATGGTTATTTATTGTTATATGTTCCTTCCAATTTTTTGTCATTGGTTTCTATAAAGATACAGGGAAAACAAAATTGTTACACTTTGAATAAAAAAAATAACTATTCCTTGTTGAGACGGGTATGTTCCTGTTTTATTTCTTTGTCATAGATTGAACACCTTGCCAGTCATCGTCAATTTCCTGAGTAATCAGGTGGGCCGCTCTGTTTAAAAAGAGTTTGGCGGTAAGATCTTCAGGGTTTTGTTTAAAAATTTGTTGAAAGGTAACTGCCGACATCGCGAATTCTTTATTGAAATACAATTCCATGCCCCGATCAAAGGTGCCGAGTGTTTTTAGTTTATGCTTGTAAAGTTTTTTGGGATCTCCATTAATGCATTCATATAATTTTATGGGCTTTTTTTTGCCAATTACCTGTACCGGTCCCAGGTATCTAAAAACAAATTCATCAGGATCTTTTAAGTTGTTCAGGCATTTTCCTGTCATGAGTATGGAGGTGCCGAAGTGCTTGGAAAGCCCTTCTATTCTGGAGGCGGTATTCACCGTATCAGAGATTATAGCAGCATCTAAGCGTTCAATATCTCCTGTGATTCCCATGATCAGGTCTCCGTTTTGCATACCGATTCCTACTTTAACCGCAGTTCGCTGCTTTGTTTTTCGAATTTTATTATAATCATCCAAGGCCGCATGCATTTCTACGGATGCTCTCAGGGCGTCCTGAGAACCTCCAGGGAAAAGTGCCATAAAACCGTCGCCCAGGTATTGCATGATAAATCCTTCATTTTTCCGAATTACCGGCCCCATTCTTTTATTAAAGGAATTGATGAATAAGAAATTATCCTTGGGGCTTAGTCCTTCTGAGAGTGAGGTAAATTCACGAATATCGACAAACATCACTGTGACCTCTTTTTCTGCGAGATCTCCCAAAGACACTTCAGTCAGCCTGTTTTTACCCAAAGATTTAATAAATTCGGTAGGCACAAATTTTTGACTTACCTGATGAATTTTTTTGATGGCTTCTTCTCTTTCCTGTGCTTCCTTAAG
>NZ_JBPCUJ010000124.1:0-5747 GCF_051011215.1 Lutimonas sp. | reverse complement strand
TGTTGATATCACTTAAAATAAGATCAACATCTTCATGTTTTGCCAATTGTTCCAGGGCATGCCTGCCATTTTCTGCAAAAACAAAATCGTATTCATTATTGCGAATTTTCCGTCTGAAACGCTGTTTTATAAGAATTTTTAAATCCTCTTCATCATCAACAACAAGTATTTTAGTCATCATCTTACTGCAATGTTTTTAGTTGATTAATCCTTTAATTTCTTCTTTTAATGAAACAAAATCTATGGGTTTGGTAAAAAACTCTTTGGCCCCGGAATTGATGGCCCTGTTATAATTATCACTGTCTCCATAGGCAGATATCATACTTATTTTAATATCCGGATACAGTTGCTTCACTTCTTCAAGAAGCTCTAAACCAGTCATTCCGGGCATGTTTATATCTGAAAATATATAAACTACCTTTGGCGGGTTGCTACGCTGAAGTATATCCAATGCTTCCTGACCTGAAAAAGCAAAGACCAATTCAAGACTTTTACTCTTAACTTCCTTTCTAAATTTTTGTCTGAATAATAATTCTACATCTTTCTCATCATCGACTACTAAAATTCTCATGCTCATTTTATTTTATTGTTAGGGGGCAAATTATTTTTTATTTCAAAATTTGATTATTCTATTTCTTTATTGGAATATAAATGACAAACTCAGTGCCTTTTCCTGGTTCTGTATTTAACTCAATAGCACCTCCATGACCCGTAGTGACGATATCATAAGCCAGTGACAAACCTAATCCAGTACCTTTACCAGTTGGTTTGGTAGTAAAGAAGGGCTGAAAGATTTTATCTTTTATCTCCTGCGGGATTCCCGGACCATTGTCCTTAATTGAAATCCTGGCCTGGTTCTTTAGTTTCTTGGTGCTCACGGTTACCTGGGGTTTAAAACCTTCAACCTGGTCCTTTTCCGGTATAGAGGTAACCGCAAAAAAAGCATTATTAATAATGTTGAGAACCACCCTGCCTATATCTTGTGGAATGATCTCAACCTTCGGAAGCGTCTCATCAAAATCAGTTTGAAAATCCGCATTAAACGATTTATCTTTTGCTCTTAATCCATGATAGGCCAAACGTAAATATTCATCTGACAGCACATTCAGATCAACAAATTCTTTTTTACCAGAGCTGTTTCTGGAATGTTCCAACATTCCTTTGACAATGCTACTCGCACGTTTGCCATGATGGGTGATCTTTTCAAGATTTTGAACAATATCCTTGGAAATATCTTTGGCTTCACCTAAGTCACCTTTTTCTAATTCTTCGTTCATTTCGTCAATCAGCTCAATGGTGACTTCAGAAAAATTATTGATAAAATTCATGGGGTTTTGAATTTCATGAGCTATGCCTGCAGTTAGTTCTCCCAAACTGGCCATTTTTTCAGATTGTATGAGTTGTGATTGGGTTCCTTTTAACTCATTTATGGTTTTATTCAATTCTTGTGTTCGTTCGTTCACTTTTTCTTCTAAAATTCGATTCTCTTTTTTCAACCACCTAGAGCGATAATTTAAAATTGCAATTCCTAGAAGCAGAAACAATACAGCAAAAATCAAAATGGCCCACCATGTTTGCCACCAAAGAAGTCTGGGCATCACCGAAAAATCAAATTCAGAAGGCTCACTCCAAACTTCATTAATTCCCTTTGCTGCAACTTTAAAAGTATAATTGCCTTCAGGTAAATCTCTATAATTTTTACTGATGGTTTTGTTGGTTATGTCGTTCCATTTATCATCATATCCTTCTAAAATGTAACGATAAACAATCTTGTCCTGATTCTTAAACTGCAGCGCCCCGTAGCTAAAACTCAAGTAATTCTGATTATAGGGTAGTTTTAAACCTTTGGGAATTTTATAAGCTCCTTCAACAGTATCCCATTCGATCTTATTCTGCGTCTTATAACTTGAAATTAAGTCATTCTTATCCTTTACGACGCTAATATTAGATTCCCAGGCCCAAACAGTATCTATTGATTTTAAGCGAGATTCAATAAGTTCGATGTCATAAAAATCTTGTTTTTTGTCATAAATCTGGATTCCAGTTAATTCTGGTAAAACAGTTGTATCGTCTGATTTAAAAGTATCAACTACAGTGATTACTTGGCTTTCTACACCTGCCCACAACCTATCTTCCTTATCCAAACTAAAGCTATTCATATTGAAATCTAAATAAGATAGCCCTTGATTTTTAGCCAGGGTATTGACTTTCCAAAACGCCTCAGAACTATCTGCATTA
Source organism: Lutimonas sp. (assembly GCF_051011215.1). Taxonomy (NCBI): domain Bacteria; kingdom Pseudomonadati; phylum Bacteroidota; class Flavobacteriia; order Flavobacteriales; family Flavobacteriaceae; genus Lutimonas; species Lutimonas sp. The sequence continues at coordinate 3,509 of NZ_JBPCUJ010000124.1, read as the reverse complement.
CCAGTAGACTCTAGCATAGTTAAGCCTTTCGAAGTTCCAAGAATCATCTTATTTTTTCGCTTTATCAATGCATATACGTCATTACTTGCAAGACCCTGACTCATTGAAAATGATAATAGATTGTTAGTCTCTAAATTCAGACGTTCAACACCCAAATCTGTCGCAATCCAAAAAATGCCAGGCCCTCCTTGAAAAAGTGAATAAACATTATCTGAAATTAGACCATTCGTGGCACCAATCTTCATTCGCTTATTATTGGAAGGATCCAGTATATGAATACCAATCCCCCGACCTGCCAGCCAGATTCGTTGCTGATCATCTTCAATGATGTTATCAATTAAATTAGCATCCCCAATTGAATCAATTACATATTTATTAATGACATTATTCTTTAGGTCAATAAAAAATAGATCTCCATTATTTCCACCCATCCAATAATTACCATTATTATCTTCCAACATCGATACAATCCAACTACTGTCAAAAATTTCAGGATTGTTGGTAAACTGTTTAATCGTGTTATTCTTAACATCTATCAAATCGACTCCTGATCTTAATCCAAATGACCAAACCCTACCTTTTGAATCTTGTAAAAGACGGTTGCTTCTGTCATTAGACAGTCCGTTTTTTTTTGACAAATGCTTTAATTCCCCCTTAACCGGATCATAAATATCAATTCCATTTAAACCACCCATCCAGGTTTTCCCATCTTTTGTTTGAATAGTTGACCAATACTCATTTCCACTCAGACCATCCTCCATCGTAAAATTCCCTGGATTAGCTCCCTTTGGATCATATAAAAATACTCCTTCCCTTAAGGTAGGAACCCAGAGCTGTCCTTGACTGTCTTCTATTAAACCCCAAACACCCACAAAAGTGTTCTTTTCTCTTATTTTTATCTTATCGAGTGTCGAATTTGACTCATCGTATTTATACAATAACCCATTATCTGTCCCTATCCAGAAAACGCCATTAGCTCCTTCATAAATATCCGAAACAGCGTTCTGACCCTTCATCTCAAAAGGTTCATTGAAATAGTGTATTTTTTCTTTTGAAGGGTCAAGAATCGTCAACCCACCCTTCGTTCCAATCCATATTCTTTTTTGACTATCTTCTCTGAATTTAACCACAAAATCATCCAATAAACCATCCTTGGAAGTGAAGGTGAAATTTTTACCTGCTTGTTTGTCAATTATGTTGATTCCTTTGGCTGTAGTGAGCCATATTAAGCCTTCACTGTCTTCGTAAGCCTCTATTAATAAATCTGTATCTAAGAGCCCATGTTCAGGTGTAATTCTCTGAAGTGACTTAGTATCGAAATCAATGATGTCATATCCCAGTCTAACATTTGACGCCCAGATTCTACCATTTGAGTCAAAGGAAAAATCATTGTATCCATTTTTAACATCTGGAATCATTAGTTGAAAAATCAATCGTGCATCCAAATCAATACCCATCAAGGATCCGCGATTATCTACCACCCAAATCCTATTTTTGGCATCCTCTTTAACAAGTACCAAAGGATTGGATGTTAAACCTTGCTCCTGACTATACAGTTCAAGGTTGATCCCATCATATCTGGCAAGACCTCCATTTCCGGCAAGCCACACAGCTCCTTGACTATCAATTATTTGAACCTCAATAGTCCCAGGGTAACCAAATCCTTCACCAAGTGTCATTACTCCTTTAGAGGCCCTTTCTGCAACCTCATAAAAACCAGTTTTTATCATCTTAGGCTGACCTAAAACACTTACTTTTACATCAAAATCAATGGTTGGCAAACTATCCATAACCAAATCAGTTTGAGGTAAATCATCCCAGTTCAAAGTTTTTGCCGGAAAGGTTCCTAAACTTTGCGATGAAACTACATCAAAGGGTTTTGAAGCCAGGTTGTTGAAGTTTATTCTCCTGCTGGGCCATGTTGAAGGCGAAGGTAATTTCTTAGAAGAAAAACCTAAGGTGTCAACATCGGAAATCTCAAAGGTTTTTTTTAATGGCTGCAGATACTCACTCTCATTTTCCGGAAAAGGAGGCGCTTTTTTTTCCTCTTTACAAGCGTAAAAAATTAGGAGAAATATAATAAGCATCAACCCGATTTGAGGGTTTAATCGAATTTTGTTCATCTTGGATTTGGTTCAGTTTGAATAAATTTCACCCGGCATTTGTTCCGGTTGTAAAGAAACTTATCCTTTAAAAATACAATAATCTTTTGAAAACTAGAAACATGCGATCGCCAATACTACAAAAACAGCTTCACCGGAACACAAATTGACCTTAAAAAATACTAAATGGTTGAAAGAAGTCTTTCCTTTCCCATTGAATAAATTCTTCTATTGACTTCTGAATCCATCAGTTGGTAATCCCTGAATTCCCCCTCCGTAAATTGACCTAAAATCAGTCCTCTAAATTCCGTTTTGAACTGATGATCCTTTATGAAAATCCGGGAAATCAATTCTTGTTTCTTTATTCTGCTAAGTTCATGGAAATTTATCTTTTTCTTTTTAGTATATCGTTCAAAAAATGCTATAATTAAGTCATGTTGTAATTTTAAAATTGGACGCAACACACTATTTTGAAATTGTTCAAATTCACTTTGATCAGAGATATTTGAATTGATTTTTATCTGGGGTCTGATACTTAATTTGTCATTCATTGTATGTTCAGAATTGATGTAATAATCTATTGAAAATCTGTTATCAAAAGATACGAAGAAATTGAATTTCAATCTGGATTTTCCTTTTTTATTATCTTTAGGGTTCAACAAATCAAAAATCAAACCTATGCACGTTCAATTCATACGATTAAAATCAAATCTACCAGAGGAAGAGTTACTTAGAAAAGCCAAAGAAAGAGAACCTCAGTTTAAGGCTATAAGCGGGCTTTTACAGAAATACTACGTTAAAATGAATGAACCTGGCCAATATGGAGGGATTTATATCTGGGATTCAAAAGAATCAATGATAGCTTATAAAAATTCTGATTTGGCAGCGGGCATTCCGGCGGCCTATCAAATTTCAGAGCCACCTGCGATTGAAATCATGGAGCTACTTTTTCAATTAAGAAATTGATCCTTTTTAAGAACTTTATGGACCAGCTCTTTTCTTTGTCTTAACTGCTTATACAAGACCCTCAAAAACGCCACACGATTTTTAAAATTCACCTTATCAACTGATTATTTTTTTACTAAAAACCTACTACGATGAAACCAATCAAACTCTCAATTATTCTTGCTTTCTTACTATTTTACTCGGGTCTCACTTATGCGCAGTCGAATGAGAAAACCACCTCCGGAGTATCTATCGATCGACTAAAGCACTATGATAATTTCATAAAAAATGAAGTTGAATCCGGAAACATTCCCGGGGCAAGTACTTTAATAGTGCGTGATGGAGCAGTTGTTCATGAAGCTGCATACGGATATAAGGATGTAACTTCAAAAAGCATCCTAAAGGTAAACGACATATTCTATATTCAATCTATGACTAAACCTATTGTTTCTGTCGCCTTTA
>NZ_JBPCUJ010000123.1:0-6953 GCF_051011215.1 Lutimonas sp. | reverse complement strand
TTTAGCAAATTGACAATAGGTGCAAAATACATGCTCTACAAACCTGAATATGCGGATAAATCAAAAGAAATCAGAAGTTGGAAAGCAAGGCATAGTTTTGATAAAAGAAGATTGATTCCCGCGGTAGGAGTCTATGCTGGTTTAAACACGAATTTACTAACTGAATTACATAAAAATCCTGAAGGGGTGAGTCCCCGATTTGGGATCTATACGCAAAACGATCTTTCTGACCGACTGATCGTCTTGTTAAATTTAATTTCGGATAAGGCCTTTACCAACGAAGCGGAAAATTCCTATATCATTACCGTTACCTATACCTTGCATGAAAACTGGTCGATCTTTGGCGAAAATCAAGGTTTTTTCAGAAAGAATGTACCGAACGACTTTCAATTTGGAGCCGGAGGTGCTTATTTGATCAATCCTAATATGCAGGCGGATCTTTCTGCCAGAATGATTTTTGACGAACGTGGAGACAATACCTATATCATTGGAGGTGGAATCTCCTGGAGGCTAGACAAACACCAGGACAAGGTAATTGTTGGTGAGGTGGACAATGGAGATGACAGCATGATGCCTAAAGAAAAGAAAAGCTTTTGGAATACCATAACTTTTGGTCTTTTTGCAGGAAACAAATCATCCAGTGGTGGAGACATGAGACAGGTAAAGACCTCTAAAGCCAAGACCAGGACCATCGAAGCCCCTGTGAATAAAAAAGCTCAGAAAGCCAGAAAGAAACAAAATGACCGCATGGTGAAGGAGCAAAAGAAAAAAGAAAAAGCTCAAAAAAAATACAATAAAAAATCTGAAAACAATTAATTTTGTCGAATGATAAAAATCCAGGAGATTTCGACAAAAAAGGAGTTGAAACAATTTGTTAAATTCCCTTTTTCCTTATATAAAGACAATAAATTTTGGGTTCCTCCTATTATTAGTGAAGAAATCGCAAGTTTTGACAAGACTGAAAACCCGGTATTTGAACATGCCGATGCCCGCTTATTTTTAGCATTTAAGGAGGGGCGAATCGTTGGGAGAATTGCCGCAATCATCAACCATCTGGAAATTGACATCCAAAAAGTTCCAAGAATGCGCTTCGGCTGGATGGACTTTATTGACGATCTTGAAGTCAGTAAAGCACTTCTTGATACCATTTATGAGATTGGCAAAAAAGAAAAGTTAGAATTTATAGAAGGTCCTTTAGGATTTTCAAATCTTGATAAAGTTGGGGTCTTAACAGAAGGATTTGATATTGTGAGCACCATGATTACCTGGTATAATTACCCATATTACTTTGAACATTATAAAGAATATGGTCTGGTTCCCAATCAAAAATTCATCGAAACCAAATTTTTAATGAAGGATGTCGGTATCAAAAAATATCGCAGATATGCCTCCATTGTAAGAGAAAGATACAAGCTCAAAGCCATCAATTTCAGGTCTACCAAAGAAGTGTTACCCTATGTAGAAGAAATGTTTGCACTTTTTAATAAGGCCTATGCGGATCTTTCTTCCTTTGTACCGGTGAGCGACAAACAAATTGCCTATTTAAAAAGGAAGTTCATTAGTTTTATCAACCCTGAATATATCAAATTCATTGTTGATGAGCAGGGAAAATTAGTCACCTTCTCGATTACCATGCCTTCATTTGCAAGAGCCTTGCAAAAAGCCAATGGTAAACTATTTCCTACAGGATTTATGCACCTGTTAAAGGCAAAGAAACATTCCAAATCATCCGTGTTCTTTTTAATCGGGATCTTACCGGAATATCAAAAGAAAGGTGTTACTGCCATTGTTTTTGACGAATTTTTCAAAACATACCAGGAAAAAGGTGTCACCGAAATGATTATTACACCGGAGCTTGAAGAAAATAAAGACATTCAGCTAATTTGGAAAAATTTTAAACCGATCATCTATAAAAGAAGGTGTACGATGAGAAAAGATATCGTTTAGTTTCTATTGGTCCATGTTTTAAAGTCGGCAGAATTAATTACATTTAGCCTTGTCTTTCATTCGCTTATGCAACTTTTTTATAACCCTGATATACATATTGATCTTAAGACCCTGCAATTCAACAAAGAAGAGAGCAGGCATATTGTCAAAGTTCTGCGAAAAACAGCAGGGGACACATTGCATATCACCGATGGAAAAGGAACATTGTTTAAAGTTGAAATTCTTCAGGCACATGACAAAAAATGTCTGGTTTCGGTAAAAGCATCTGAAAAAAAGGATAAAGCATGGAATTATCACTTGCATATTGCGATTGCACCCACAAAAATGAATGACCGTTTCGAATGGTTTCTTGAAAAAGCAACGGAAATTGGCATTGACGAAATTACCCCTCTCATCTGTGATCATTCTGAAAGAAGGCAGGTAAAAATAGAACGCCTGGAAAAAGTCATTGTGTCTGCCATGAAGCAATCTTTAAAATTTCAAAAACCTGTTTTAAATAAAGCGCTGAGCTACACAGAGTTTATTGCTAAAAAGGAATGGGATCTCGGACTCATCGCACACTGTGAGGATGGTGACAAAAAAAATTTAAAAACCTATTTTCCAAACCAGAAAAGAATATTGATTCTTATCGGACCGGAAGGAGATTTTTCTCCTATGGAAATAGAAGCCGCTTTAAAAAGTGATATAAATCCTGTTACGCTGGGAGAAAACAGATTGCGAACTGAGACTGCTGGCGTGGTTGCCTGCACCACTGTTTCACTCCTGAATGAATAAAGATAGATACTTGTATGAGCATTAAAATCAACTTAAATGGCAGGAACAATCGGGCTCAATGGATATGTCTGATCATTCTATTTATAATGAATCAGGCGCAGGCCCAGGAAGTTGGTATTTTAAAATATGATGGAGGTGGCGATTGGTATGCCAACCCCACCGCCGTGCCCAACTTGATCCAGTTTTGCAACGAAAGCATTGGCACGCAGCTTTCAAAAAAGCCAAAAAATGTAGAAACACAGAGCAAGGATATTTTTAATTACCCTATCGTTTTCCTAACAGGACATGGCAATGTATATTTCTCAGATGCTGCCAGTGAAAATTTAAGAAATTATCTGGTTTCAGGAGGTTTCCTTCATATATCAGACAATTATGGCCTCGACGAATTTATTCGGAAAGAAATGAAAAAAGTTTTTCCTGAACTTGAATTTCAGGAAATACCTTATGACCATGCAATATACCATCAGAAATTTAATTTTAGTACCTTACCAAAAATTCATGAACACGACCAAGCCTCAGCTCAGGGTTTTGGTCTTTTTTATGAAGGTAGATTGATCTGCTTTTACGATTTTGAAAGTGACCTCAGTGACGGATGGGAAGATGAAATAGTGCACAACAACCCTCCTGAAGTAAGGCGCAAGGCACTTCAAATGGGAGCAAACATTATTTCATATGCCTTTAAAAATTGATGAAACACCTATGCTCAATTCAATAGATAGTATACAGATACATTTTAATTCTGACAACCTGTGGGTTGTTAACCTCACATTATCACTGGTCATGTTTGGAGTGGCTCTGGACATAAAGATATCTGATTTTACCAACCTGTTAAAATCACCAAAACCAGTGATCGTTGGAATCATATCGCAGTTTTTATTAATTCCCCTGGTCACCTTTTTAATGATTATCATCATTCAGCCCTATCCCAGTATCGCACTGGGCATGATGATGGTAGCAGCATGTCCTGGAGGAAATATTTCAAACTTCATGACCAAACTAGCAGGTGGAAATACTGCGCTCTCAGTGAGTTTAACCGCTTTTGCTTCTTTGGCAGCATTGATCATGACACCGTTGAATTTTGCTATATGGGGCAGTTTCTATGAGCCGACCGCAGAAATTCTAAAATCAGTAAAAGTGGCACCAGCCGAGGTGGCTCGATTTGTATTGCTTATCTTGGGGATTCCACTCGTAATTGGTATGGTGATTAATAATTACCATCCAAATTTTGCTTCGAAAGTTTCCCGTTTTTTAAAGCCAGTCTCGATCTTAATTTTTCTTGCCTTTATTGCTGGCGCATTCTATAATAACCTGGATATTTTTATGGAACATATCCATTATGTTTTTGCCATTGTCATTGCCCATAACAGCCTGTTATTATTAGTTGGATTTTACGTTGCCCGAATCAATAAACTCAGCTATCTGAACCAAAAAACATTGTGTATAGAAACCGGAATTCAAAATTCCGGCCTGGGTCTGTTACTGGTTTTCAGTTTTTTCGATGGTTTAGGAGGTATGGCCTTATTGGTTGCTTTTTGGGCCATTTGGGACATCCTATCCGGCCTTTTAATTGCCTTTTTCTGGTCTGACAAAAAGAAAACTCGCATCGCATGAAAAAACTCTGGTACTTATTTGTTAAATACTACATGCGGACCGGTTTTACTTTTTATTTTAAAAAGGTACAAGTGAGTGGCACTGAAAATGTGCCAAAAAACACTTCTATATTATTCGTCGCAAATCACCAAAACGCCCTTATTGACCCCCTCCTGATTGGGGCTTATACACCAAGAGAATTAAATTTTTTAACCCGCTCAGATGTTTTCAGCACCCCTTTGATCAGGGCCTTGTTATATTCTGTGAATATGCTGCCCATTTATAGAATTAAAGATGGAATTGACAGCCTTTCTAAAAATGAAGAAGTTTTTCAAAAGTGTTATTCAATTTTAAACAAACAAGGAACACTGTTGATTTTTCCTGAAGGAAATCACAATATTAAAAGACGTTTAAGAATCCTTAGCAAGGGATTTACCAGAATTGTTTCTGGAGCGCTGGAAAAAAAACCTGATGAGGACGTATATGTTTTACCTATTGGCATTAATTATACCAATGCAAGAAAATATGGTTCAAGCGTTCATATTATCTATGGCAAGCCAATCAAGGCAACAAAAGACAACCTTACCAATCAGAACAACGGAATCAAAACCGAAGTAAGCAATGCTCTCAAAAAAATAATTACGCAAATCGATGACCTCGAAAATTACGATGAGATTGAGCAATCTTTCAGCGAAGAGGAATTTATGGATCCAATTGCAGTCAACCAGAAACTACAAAAGCTACAAGCACCTTTTGTAAAACAAGATAGGCAACAAAGTCAGTTTAATTTTTTGACACCTTTTATGAAGGTCAATAGTTTTTTACCCTTGTTGTTTTGGAATTATTTTAATCCGAAAATCGGAGAGGTTGAATTTATCTCCACCTTTCGATTTACGATCGGAATTACCCTATTCCCTATTACCTATATCATACAGTCCTTTGTTCTGTCTTATTTTTTCGGAAGCACAGTTGGGATGATATACCTTATTATCAGTTTTCTACTGGCCTATTTATTTGTCAAATCAAAATAAGCAATCTTAGTCAATAATCGATTCTTGTATCAATTGTTGAACCACAGTTCTGATATCAGCATCTCCCAGTTTATTATTCTCTCTGGTGGGATAAACTCTATTAGATAAAAACACGTATACAATTTCAGTTTCAGGATCTGCAAAGGTATAGGTACCTGTATAACCACTATGCCCAAAACTTTTAAAGGAAACACATCCGCAGGTAGCCATAGATTGATCCAGTTGAGGCTTGTCAAAACCCAAGCCTCTTCGAACACCTTTTTCCTCAAAATAACGTCGGTTAAACTTATCAAATGATTCCGGTTTAAAATAACTCTCTCCTCCATAATACCCTTTTTGAAGGTACATCTGCATCATTTTAGCTACATCATTGGAAGTCCCGAACAACCCGGCATTTCCACTAACCCCTCCCATCATGGCTGCACCTTCATCATGTACTGTCCCATGCAACAACTGATGCCTAAAAAACTCATCATTTTCTGTAGGCACAATCCTTGATTTAGGGAACTTATTTAAGGGATTATAGCCTAAGGTAGAGGCACCTAAGGGTCCATAAAAGTATTTCTGATTCAATTGATCAAGTGGCTCCTCATAAACTGTTTCCAGATACCCCTTAAACAGATAAAAAGGCAAACCGCTGTATTTGTATTCCAATTCTTCTCGCTGGGGCGCCTCTGCAATTAACTTATAAATTGTATCGAGGTAATCTGTTCTGAGGTAAAGATCCTCGGCCACCTTAATACTGTACTTACTTGAGGTAGTCTGACTGAAATACTCCTTTTTCGGAGTATTGTCCTTCCCTTCGACCATGGTGACATAATAAGGGATGTAGGGCTTTAATTTTGCATAATGAGCCAAAGCCTCCCTGACAGTTACAGTATCTTTATTACTCTCCTTTAAAACTGGCATGATATCACCCAACTGAGAATCTAAATCAAATTTCCCGGCTTCTTCCGCCTTTATGATCATCGGAAGACCTCCTAAAATTTTAGTCACGGAAGCCAGATCATAGATGCTTTTATTATCTACTTTTTTTTTTTCGTCATAGGTATAATACCCATAACTTTTTCTGTATACGACCTTTCCATATCTCGCCACCAGAACCTGCATGCCTGGAGCCATTGCCGAATCGATGACCAATTCAGCAACAGAATCAATCCTTTGAAGTTTTTTTATATCCATTCCTACATCCTCTGGTATTGAGTATCCCAATCGATCAATACTGGCAAGCTGTAGCCCAAAACCTGCTTTAAAATCATCTTTTATATTCACAGGTAAAACACCTTTGATATCCAGAGCTCCAAAAATCATCTGTGCAGACACATCCTGAGATAAAGGGGTATTCTGGTATGATATAATTATCCCGTCAATATTTTCAAAAGATTTGATCTTCAACAAGCTATAAGGGCTGGCAAATACATCCAAAATCACTTTGTGATTCTTTGCTATTTCTTGAAGGATCAGCAATTCATCATCATCGATCTTATAGTTGGCATAGGCTCCAAGACTTGTGTGAAAACTAATGATTACCGTCTCATAACCCTTTAGTTTTTTTGAAAATTCGGAAATACTACTTCCCTTGATCACATCAACCTTGGTATAGTCTTGTAA